>NZ_JAHZOE010000021.1:0-39735 GCF_019448545.1 Anoxybacillus sp. ST4
ACACTTGTTTGAGCTGCTCCGCTTTTGCTTCTACTGGCGTTGGACGAGCGGCTTCTTTTGCCGTGCGGACAACTTCGGCCGTTGTTTCTTCTTCAA
Organism: Anoxybacillus sp. ST4; assembly: GCF_019448545.1. NCBI lineage: Bacteria > Bacillati > Bacillota > Bacilli > Caryophanales > Anoxybacillaceae > Anoxybacillus > Anoxybacillus sp. ST4. Next base: position 97 of record NZ_JAHZOE010000021.1, read on the forward strand.
CCGTACGCAACGCTTGCACAAGCTGCTGGCGGGCTTCCGCCGTACGTCCCGCTGTTTCTAATTGTCTCGATTGCTCTAACGCTCGCGTAACCTTTTCCCCTTGCTCCTTCGGCAATGTATGAGCGACCTCTCTCACTTGCGCCTCTACTGCTTTCACTGTTGGCGCGCTTTCCGCTTGTTTTCGCACTTCTGACACTTGTTTGAGCTGCTCCGCTTTTGCTTCTACTGGCGTTGGACGAGCGGCTTCTTTTGCCGTGCGGACAACTTCGGCCGTTGTTTCTTCTTCAACCGTACGCAACGCTTGCACAAGCTGCTGGCGAGCTTCCGCCGTACGTCCCCCTGTTTCTAATTGTCTCGATTGCTCTAACGCTCGCGTAACCTTTTCCCCTTGCTCCGTCGGCAATGTACGTGCGACTTCTCTCACTTGCCCCTCGATCGCTTTCACCGTTGGCGCGCTTTCCGCTTGTTTTCGCACCTCTGCCACTTGTTTTAACTGCTCTGACTTTGCTCCCACGGTTGACGGTTGCTCCACTCGTTCGCTTACTTTTCGTAATGAAGCAATGAGTTGTTCTTTTGCTTGCTTTCCCATTTGCTCCACTCGTTCGATTGCCTCATTTATATCTTTCGTTTCCATGCGCGGCAAAATCGTCTCTTTTAATTGTCGGACAGCTTCTTCTACGTCGCGCGCTGTGCGAATGATTCGACTTGCCTCGTCAATCATTTGTTTTTGAGCAGGGAGCTTCGGCACGTCTTCTCGTTTCTCGGCAGCGTTAAACGCTTCAAGCAAACGATTTTTCGCGCTTAGCGGCTGTCCGGAACGATAAAGCTGTTCCGCCTCTTGCAGCGCCGATCCAAGCACTTGACGCACGACATCGCTCCCTTTCGCCATCGCAAGCGCTTTAGCGACAATTGGCTCCCGTTCAATTTGTTGCCGAACGATCTGCAACTCCTTATTTGGCGATGATGACTGTTCCACCTTTAAATCCGCAGCTTTCTTCTCGTTCACCTCCGCTGCCACAATAGCTTGCATAATACGACTCCGGGCAAACGATTCATGTCCGCGCTCTTTCAACGCGATCGCCTCACGAACAGCTTTCGCGATTTCTTCATAACGGCCATCATCCACAAACTGCTTCACAATCTCGATGACGCGGTCGAAGTTTCGCTCTTGTTGCAGCTGTGCTCGCAACTCGCTAATCGTTTGGGGCGGTTGTTTGGCGATTGGAGTAAATGAAAAATGTGCGTCAATGGCGCGCACGATATCATGTAGCGACTCACTTAACGGCTTTCCGTGGAGCGCTTCATGTACCGCTTGTAGCTGTTTAACCGTCATATCAAGCGTTTTGCTTGCGGCAATATGAATCGTTTCTAACTTTTGTTCAACCGTTCCCTTTCCTTCTGCCAAAAATGTCCGTAACGACTCGATCGTTTCACGCGTGAGCGGCAGTTGCCTTTGAGCAACGATCGTTGCCGCTTGGCGAAGTTCAGGCGTTTCAAGCATTTCAAATGATGATGGTGAAGGAGGTGTTACAACTTTCCCTTCGACGACATCCCCGCTATTCCCGGTTACTTGCACTTTCACTCGCCCAGACGATGGCACATCGCCTTCAAAACGAAAACGAATGTCGACACCGCGCAACTGTACAATTGCCTCTCGTTCATTCACTTGTTCTTTCACGACCGCCTCATACACTTCTCCTGCTTTGAGCGTCACAGTCGTTGACGATGATGACGGCGAGCGATAATATCCATATCCGCGAATTTCCATAACGACCCATCTCCGTTCTCGAATATTCCTATCCTTTATATCGACCATGACGAAGATGTTTTCAATGGGAGTTTGTTCCCAGCTTACGAACGAACGAGCGTAAATGAATAAATCTCCCGCGCACCTGCATCATAAAGAAGTTGTGCCGCCTCATGCACCGTCGCTCCTGTCGTGTAAATATCATCAATGATGACGATACGTTTCTCGGCTACATCTTCGTTTATCAAACAAAATTTCCCTCCAACAAAACGTTCACGCCTCGTTTTTTTCGATTGTTTTTTATCGTCGATACGTCGCAAAGCAAAAATCATTGGCAACGATAAAAGCGAAGCGATCGCTTCTGCTTGGTTAAATCCTCTTTCAGCTAACCGAGAAGAGCTAAGTGGAATCGGGACGAGAAACATATCCGCAGAAAAATGTTTGTAAAAGAAAGCGCACACCTCGTGGCGAAACGCCTCAATAAGCGCATAGTCACCGCGAAACTTAAACCGATTGATCACTTCTTTCATCCAGTCGTTATATACATACAAAGACCGATTTTTGATCAATGCGCTCTCCCGTTGTTGCCACATCATACAATCCGCACATACATTTTGTTCCGTCGGACGACCGCATCGATCGCATACGTGTCCGTCAATAAGCACGAAACGGCTCCGACAACGCGAACAACAAACGTCCGATTGCTGGAGCGTCAAAAGCATAGAAAACGACATTTTCGGCATCCATTCGTCATGACAAATGACACATTTCATTGATCAAGCCTCTCTTTCGTGCTTCGTTATTCATGCGCTCGATATGACGCTTAGCAGCTACCATCGCTTTCGTTTTTCCAAAATGAAATAGACGCACGTCCCCTGTCGGATGTTGAGCGCTGCGGCCAACGCGCCCAGCAATTTGCACAAGCGCACTTTCTGTAAAAATCGGCTGTTCCGCACCTAACACAGCAACGTCAATGTTCGGAACTGTTACGCCTCGTTCTAAAATCGTTGTTGTAACAAGGAGCGGAATGCGACCCCGTCGAAAAGAAGCAACCTTTTCTTTCCGTTTCGCATCTTCAGCATGTACACCGTCAATATCGGGATGAATCGTTTGAAGATATGGGACGACTTGTTGTAAAAAGTCAATGTGAGGAACAAATAAAAACGCTTGTTTACGACGTTCTATACGGTCGTTTACCCAGCGAATGACGCACGAAGGCAACTGTTTATGACGCCACTTTTTTTGCCAATTGCCGCACCATTCAAATGTAGGAACAGGAAGAGGATGCCGATGATAACGGGCAGGAATCGTCACCGCTTTTCGTTTTCCGCTTTTTACTTCATGTTGCCATTGCTCGTTTGGGGTTGCAGTTAAATAAATGAGTGAAGACGTCGGTTTTCGGGCGCGTTCAACAGCATATGAAAGCATCGGATCGACACTATACGGAAACGCATCTACTTCATCGACAATCATTACATCAAAAGCACGATAATACCGAAGCAACTGATGGGTCGTCGCCACCGTCAACGAAGCGAGCTTGCCGCGATCTGCGCTGCCACCATATAATACTGCCATATCGACAGTCGGAAAAACGTTCGCCAGGCGCGGGGCTAGCTCTAAGACGACATCGGTGCGCGGCGTAGCGATGCAAACGCGCTTTCCTTGCGACAGCGCCATATTCATTCCTGCAAATAGCACTTCCGTTTTTCCCGCTCCACATACCGCCCAAACGAGCAACGAGTCGTTTCGAGCAATCGCATGACAAACTTCATCCGATGCGAGTTGTTGAGCGGGAGACAATTGACCGCTCCATTGTAGCGGTGAGGGAAAAGAAAGAGAAGAAGTAGGTCCAGTCCAAATGACGAGCGGATTACATTCGCTGCATCGCCCCATCATGATACATTTTCGGCAATACGTACATATTCGTCCACAACGGGAGCACGGAAAAGAAGCGAAAAGCTGAGGATCATCGTTGTTGCAACGGACGCACGTATATCCTCGTCTCGTTTTCACAATGCTAGGTACGATTTGAACGTGTTGTTCATCATAAGGAAAAGACAGCTCAGACTTTAATAGCTGCTTCCCTTCTAAACGCAAACGAATCACCTCCGATCAGGAAAAAGTTTGCTTATGGAGATTCTCCTTCCGACGACTGATGGTAAGCTACTAAAAAAGAAGTGAACCGTTCGTCCACTTCTTTTATTCGCACTCATAAAAACAATTCCTGCTTATTTTTTATACCAACCAAATCCCATTGCACCTTCTCCTAAATGCGTGCCGATAACCGGTCCGAAATAGCTGAGGAAAAACTCAACGTGCGGATATTGTTTCTCTAGCTGCTCTTTCCATGCGCGCGCTTCTTCTTCACAATTCGCATGAATGATGACCGCACGCATCGGAACGCCGAGCGCTGCATCTTCGGCGAAAAGCTGTTCGATGCGATGTAACGCTTTTTTTCGCGTACGAATTTTTTCAAATGGAACGATCACTTTGTCGACAAAATGTAAAATCGGCTTTACTTGTAGAAGGCTGCCGATAAACGCTTGAGCGCCGCTTAACCTCCCTCCCCGCTGCAAATGCGATAAATCATCGACCATAAAGTAAGCGCGTACCGACCGTTTCATTTCATCTAGCCGCGCAATAATCGCCTCTGGATGCATGCCTGCTTGCGCCATTTCTGCTGCCTCGATCGCATAAAACCCTTGCACCATACAACTAATTTCTGAATCATATGCATATACTCGAATGCCTTCGACCATTTGACTAGCGGCAACCGCCCCTTGATACGTTCCGCTAATGCCGCTTGATAAATGAATCGAAATGACCGCATCGTATTGTTTTGCAAGTTGCTCAAACGTTTCAACAAATAGTCCGATTGGCGGCTGTGACGTTGTCGGCAGCTGTTCACTCGTTTTTACTTTGTCAAAAAAATCTTCTGCACTTATATCCATCTCTTCTCGATACGTCTCTGTGCCAAAGACAACGCTCAAAGGAATGACATGTATGTTCAACTGCTCGCGAATGTGCTTCGGGATATATGCTGTACTATCTGTCAAAATCGCCGTTTTCATTGCCTTTACCTTCCTTGTCCAAAATTTTTCCTATTTGCATTGTACTACATTACAACTGCGATTGCATTGAAAAAGGTTGTCGAATCATCTCGACAACCTTATTTCACTTCGACCCAACCGTTTTTAATCGCAACAACGACCGCTTGCGTTCGGTCATTCACGTTTAATTTTTGTAAAATGCTGCTAACATGGTTTTTTACCGTTTTTTCACTAATATATAGCGCATCAGCAATACCTTTGTTGCTTTTTCCATCCGCCAATAGTTGCAACACTTCACATTCCCGGCGCGTCAATACATGGTATGGGCGGCGCACATCTTGCTTTTGTTTCTCCTGTTCTATCCCTTCTGCCGCAACGAGACGACGATATTCCTTCACAAGATTGTGCGTCACTTTCGGATGCAAGTACGAGCCGCCCTCCGCTACGACACGAACGGCTTCAATTAAGGCGTCTGCGTCCATTTCTTTTAATAAATATCCCATCGCGCCCGTTTGTAACGCATGCATGACATAGCTTTCGTCGTCATGGATCGACAAAATAATGACTTTCGTATCCGGATACGCTTCAATGAGCTGACGCGTCGCCTCCACCCCATTGACATGCGGCATATTAATGTCCATGATGACGACATCCGGCTTATATTGCTCGACAAGCGCCAACGCTTCGTCTCCATCGCTTCCTTCCGCGACGACTTCAAAATCTTGTTCAAAATCTAAAATGCGTTTAATTCCTTCTCGAAATAATTTATGGTCATCAATTAAAACAATGCGCGTCTTCACTGCTGTCGTTCCCCTTTCCCTTCTGTCTTCTGGAGCGGAATGTGCATGGTGACAATCGTTCCGCGTCCAAGTTGCGAGTAAATATGTAATTTTCCTTCCAACCATTCGATACGCTCGCGCATGCCCATTAACCCGAACGCTTTTTCTTTTTTTTCATTCGTATTGAATCCTTTTCCATCGTCCTTAACGACGATCAATAAACTATCTTGCTTCAGCTCCATTTTCACTTGAATCGTTGTCGCTTCAGCGTGCTTTAAGGCATTTTGCACCGCTTCTTGCACGAGGCGAAACACAGCAACTTCAAAACGGTTGGATAGCCGCTTTACCTCTCCCGTATATGTAAACGTAATCGTTGTTTTATGGTACTCTTCAATCGTTTGTAAATATTTTTTTAACGTTGGGATTAAACCGAGATCATCTAGCGCCATCGGGCGTAAGTCGTAAATAATTCGCCGCACTTCATATAGAGCAGAACGTACCATTTTTTTTAAATCGCGCATCTCGCCAATCGCTTCTTCCGCCCCGCGCTCGCGATAAATGCGCTCGATCAGGTCAGAACGCATAATGACGTTCGCAAGCATTTGCGCCGGTCCATCATGAATTTCTCGCGACAGCCGTTTTCGCTCCTCTTCTTGCGCCTCAATAATGCGCAGACCAAACTCTTGCTTTTCATTTGCACCGTTAATAAAGTCGCTTAATTCTCGAAAATCCCCGTTCAAATAGTTCAGCACAACTGTCACTTGCCCAATTAAATGATCAGCCCGTTCGATCGTCTCTTTCACAGCTGTCAAGCGCCGTTCTAACTCATCGCGACGTTGACGCAGCTGCTTTTCCTTCTCTTGCGCCATCGCTAATTCCATTTGTAGAGAATGCGCTTTCTCGTACGCTTGTCGAATTTCTGCTTCGGAATAATGAGAAAAGTTTTTGCTCACATCAGATAACCGTTGTCGAGCTAACCGCGTTTTCATCTCTAAGCTATCCGTTTGATGAATGACGCGCTTTACTTCTTCTTTTACTTGCTGAAGCTCTTCGGTTAAACGGTCATGTTCTTTTCGTGATTGCTCACTAATATGAAAAATTTCTGCTTTGCTTTGATCGACTGTTTCAATCATTTTTTTTACAATACGGTCAAGCTGCCGCGCATCTAGTTTTTTATTGGACATATACACCACCTAAAGAAAATATGACCAAAAGTCAATTGAAATGACTTTTCTGACTTTTAGCTGACGTTTATTCGTACTTTCATCATGTCACATCTCGCCTTATAATCTTTATTATAGCACGTTTTGACGATTTCCATCAGCATTTTTCGACAACATGCACACAACATTCCAAATAAACATTGAGGTGATTTCGTTTTGTTAGAGGCATACTATACGGTAAAAGGATACGGTGAAGCGGAAATCATCATTGAAAAATCGCGCTTCATTTGTTATGTCGAACGCGCGACAACGGAAGAAGAAGCTGTGCGCTTTATCCATCAAATCAAGAAAAAACATTGGGATGCGACGCATAACTGTTCCGCGTATATCATTGGGGAACACGACCATATTCAAAAAGCAAACGATGACGGCGAACCGAGCGGCACGGCAGGTGTTCCGATGCTAGAAGTGTTAAAAAAGAAAAAGCTGAAAGATACAGTCGTTGTCGTGACTCGATATTTCGGAGGTATTAAACTTGGCGCTGGCGGTCTCGTACGCGCTTACGGCAAAGCGGTCACAGAAGGATTGAAAGCAGCAGGCATTGTCGAACGTAAGCTTATGCGCATCATGCATACAACGATCGATTACACATGGCTCGGCAAAGTGGAGAACGAGTTGCGCGCGTCTGTTTATACGGTAAAAGACATTCACTACGCCGAACACGTGACGATTGATACGTACGTCGAGGAAAGGCATAAAGACGATTTCCGCGCATGGATGATCGAATTAACAAACGGAAAGAGCGCGATTTCTGAAGGAGAACACGTATATGTCGAGTTTGATGTCGCGCAATAAAATTTTTTCATTTACGACTGCATAAAAATTTTGTAAAATGATGATTGTTTACATGTCGATATTTGTTGAACTTTTGAAAAAGGGGAACGACTATGCAAAATAGACGAGTATACATGAAAAAAAGGAAAAAGCGAAAAAAAATATGGACGTTCGTTTTGCTTCCTCTCCTTCTCGTCATCATCGGAGGAGCAACATATGCAACATTTCTATTCAATAAAGCGCAGTCTGTCATTCAACAATCGTTTGAACAAATTGACGGTCGCGAAAAATCGGAGAAACGAATGAAGGAAGTCGATCCAAATTCAGATAACATCTCCGTTTTATTTATCGGTGTCGATGACAGCAACATCCGCCAAAAAAAAGGAATGGGGGCCGTTCGCTCCGACGCGCTTGTGCTAGCGACATTCAATGTAAAAGATAAAACGGTAAAACTGCTTAGCATTCCGCGCGATTCATACGTGTACATTCCAATTGAAAAAAAATACGATAAAATTACACACGCCCACGCTTACGGTGGCGTAAAAGCAACGGTAGAAACGGTTGAGGAATTGCTTGATATTCCGGTGGACTATTACGTCAAAATGAACTTTGAAGCGTTTGTCGATGTTGTTGATGAACTTGGCGGCATTGAATTTGACGTTCCATATGAACTTCGCGAAATGGATTCAAAAGATCGCAAAAACGCCATTCACCTAAAACCAGGATTGCAAACATTAGATGGTGAAGAAGCGTTGGCGCTTGCTCGAACGCGCAAATATGACAACGACATCGAGCGCGGCAAACGCCAACAAGAGCTAATGAAAGCCATTTTCAAAAAAGCGATGAGCGTACAATCGTTAACTAAGTTTGATGATATCATGGAAGCGGTCGGCAAAAATATGACAACAAACTTAACGTTTGAAGAAATGAAAGGTTTCTTCGCTTACGCAACGAAAGGAGCAGGAGCAAACATCGAAACGCTCCATCTCAAAGGAGAAGACGCACGTATTAGCGGGGTATATTATTACCGTCTCGACGAAGCAACAGTCGATGAAATTAAACAGACGTTAAAAACTCATCTTGATGTATCATCTTACCAGGCAAGAACGGAGCAATTTGCTCAAGAGCAGTAAAAAAGAGGGTGTCCACGCGACACCCTCTTTTTTTACGATATTTTTTTCATGCCTCGAACCATTTTCAGCAACGGGCGATAGTCTTTGCCGACAAGCCCGATTTTCTCAACAACAAGTTCAACGACAAGCAAGACGAATGCGATCACGACGAGCGCGCCAAACATCGTCGCTTTAGATAGTAAAACGGCCGCTAAACCGAACATCGCCGCCATGCCGTAAATGATGAGCACCGTTTGGCGATGACTATAACCGAGACGTAATAAACAATGGTGCAAATGTGATTTATCTGGCGCTGATAGCGGCTGCTTGTTTACAATGCGTCTCACAATAGCAAACAGCGTATCCGAAATCGGCACCCCTAAAATGAGAATCGGGATAATTAACGAAAACACCGTAACGTTTTTGAAACCGAGAAGCGATAATACGGAAATCATATAGCCTAAAAACAATGCGCCCGTATCACCCATAAAAATTTTCGCCGGATGGAAATTATATAAAAGAAAGCCGAGCGTGCTTCCGAGCAATAATAAACTCATCGAAAAAACGAACACGTACGTATTCCCCATCGTTGCTGCCATTCCAGCGATGGTAACGAGGGCAATCGAAGACACTCCTGCTGCGAGTCCATCTAAACCGTCAATTAAATTAATCGCGTTTGTAATGCCGATAATCCAAAGCATCGTAATCGGGATGCTTAATAAACCGAAGTTTAAATGGCCGCCAAATGGTAAGTTAATGAAGTCAATGCGAATGCCGCCGTATATGACGACGATCGCCGCCGCTATTTGACCGAATAGCTTCCATTTCGGCGACAACTCATACATATCATCAAGCACACCTGTCAACACGATGATCGTTGCTCCGATCACAATCGAGGTGGCGTATGGGCTATCTGGTTGCAATACAACGTAACCAACGATAAAGCTAATAAAAATAGCTAGTCCACCTAAACGTGGCATAATTTTTTGATGTACTTTGCGTTGATTCGGCTTGTCCGTTGCTCCGACTTTAAACGCCAGCCATTTCACAGCAGGCGTAATAAGCACCGCTACAACAAAACAAAGAAACAAGGTGAAATAAACCATAGGAAACCTCCCTATTCGTTAGCATTCCCGATTTTTTTAAACGATGACGATATGAAAAGTAACACTTTCTACCATCTTTTTTTCACAAACCTATCAGACATTATACCATAAATTTTAAAATCGACAAATGGAAAATAGAAAGCTAGAATTTTGTTACATTTTCACCCTTTTTGTTGAAATCATTTGCTATAATGGGAGATAGATAGAATAAGGGAGGAGAAAAAAGTGAGAAAAAAAACGATCGCCATCATGTTGCTTGCTGCGATGCTGACTGTTTCTGCATCAAAAGCGTTAGCGAACAGCGAACCTGTACTCGCAAGTGTGGAATGGGTACTAGCAAAAATAAATCCGTTAAATGAACGAGTGACGAAACTAGAACAGCGCGTGCAACAGCTCGAACAAGAAGTCGAGAAGCTAAAACAACAATTAGAGGCGGCGAAATAAATATGAAAATCGCTCGCTGGATATGTTTTGCGTTTAGTATGTTGTTGCTCGTTCCACAGACGGTCGCCGCCGCTTCGTACCCAACACCTGTAAAAGTAAAACTATTGCCGACTGCAACGTTTTTAGCAACGGTGAATGGGAACTATCAACTGATCGATATAAAAACGAAACAAGTCATCCCGTTTACAAATCCGATCGTCTTTTCACAAACGAACGGAGCAGTCGTCGCGACAATTAATGGCGTTTCGTATACGTCAACAAGCGGCTTTTTATTAGATGAAGTAACAAGAGGCGAACAACATGACGTCACGATCGGCAGCATTCAACAAGCAGGAGGCACGTCTGCACCCGTTACATATCGCGGTTCATTCGAGATCACTCCTGGGGCGACAGCACCAAACTTATTTAATACGTTAGATATGGAAGATTATTTAAAAGGGGTCGTCCCTGGAGAAATGCCTGCTTCTTGGCATAAAGAGGCGCTAAAAGCACAAGCGGTCGCAGCGCGTAGCTATGCGTATGCCCAATTAAAAAATACGTCGTTTTTACAAATGACAGTAGCGAGCCAAGTATATGGCGGGAAGTCGAAAGAACAAGCTGCTTCTACTGCGGCAGTAAATGAAACAGCCGGTGTATATGCGACATACCAAAATGAACCGATTTCTGCTTATTTTCACTCAAGCTCTGGTGGAAATACGGAAAATAGCGAGAACGTATGGAGATCAGCCGTTCCTTACATCCGTTCCGTTGCCGATCCGTACGATCGCCATCCAAGCAACCCACACTACGGATGGAATACAAAAGTTGCGACAAGCACTGTATCATCAAGATTTAAGTTAACAAACGAACAAGTCGTATCCCTTCGCGTTACACAAAGAACGAATGCCGGAAGCGTTCAACAAGTGGAAGCAACAGTGTACAATGCTGCAACAGGGCAAAAGCGAGTCGTTCAAGCTCGCCCTTCATTCGTGTCGTCATCTGATGCGTTTCGTTCGTTTTTTGGCGTCTCACTAAAAAGTATTGCCTTTGATGTAAAAGGAAATGCAAACGTCAAAGTCAAACGAGCAGACGGATCCGAGCAGACAGTTGATCACATCGCTGGCTATGCGCTTCAAACAACTAGCGGACAAACGACGATCGCAACAGGAAATGCTTCGATTCGGACAGAAAACGAAACGATGTACTATCCGACCGCTCCAACGGAATTTACGTTCACAGGCAATGGCTGGGGGCATCGACTCGGCATGAGCCAATGGGGTGCCCGCTCTATGGCTGAAAGAGGGTTCACATACGATCAAATTTTGAAACATTATTATAAAGGCATTGAAGTGAAAAAAATCAAATAGGCTGTGCATATGCACAGCCTATTTGATTTGCAGCGCTCGGTCCATAAATGTCGCAAAATGGGCACGAGTCGTTGGTTGTTCTGGGAAAAAGTATCCGTTGCTCCCTTGTGCGATACCATGTTGGGAAATGATACGAATTTCTAACGCTCCTTGCGTTCTTTCGTTTACATCTTTATACCCTGCATACGGTGCGGATGTGGCTTGTAATCGAAAGGCCCGTTGAATAACCATTGCCATATGCTTTCGTTTCATCGATTCTTTCGGTGCAAAGCGATTGTTTGGGTACCCTCCGAAAAAGCCTGCCTCGTACGCTGTCATAATTTCGCGAGCAAACGGGTGAGAGTTTGGCACATCCGTAAAAATAGACGGTTTTGTTGATAATGGCAATTGAAACGCTCGAACGAGCATTGCGGCAGCTTGCGCGCGCGTAATTGCCTGATTAGGTGCAAACAAGCCGTTTCCGACACCGCCAACAATATTTTGATGATATAAACGAACAACATGAACATACGCCCAATGATCAATCGGTACATCTTTAAACACTTGCGGAGAATCGGCAGCTACTTTTATTTTAGCTAACTCCTGCTCCAATTGTTTCATTTTGTCATCGATTTGATTCATACGGCTATTTGTATCCGCTAGCTGCTGCTCCGTCCATGGCGCCGTCGCAATTTCCTGCTCCCCACTTGCTCCGGCATGCTCTTGCTCGCATGCCGCAAGGAAAAGTAAACTAATGAAAACAATCCATCTTTTCAAAACATTCCCTCCGTTATTGTGACGTATAGTATTTCACAATTCCTTGATAAATCGCTTCTGCGTATATGTTTTGATATTCAGCCGATGTCAATTTGGCGCGGTCTTCAGCATTTGAAATAAATCCTAGCTCCACGAGCACACTTGTCACCGTGTTGTTGCGTAAAACGTATAATCCGCTATTTTTCACACCACGATCAACCATATTCGCCATGCGCACAATTTCTTCTTGAATATATTGGGCTAACTTTCTGCTTTCTTCACCGTTCGGATTTGTCGATGAATCGTAATATACTTCCGCTCCTTTTGCATTCGTGTTCGTCGCTGCATTCGTATGAATGCTGACAAACATTTCAGCATAGTTGTTTTTCGCCATGTCGACGCGTTCCTGTAACGTCGGATACACGTCTGTTTCACGCGTCATAACGACCGTTGCTCCCGCTTTTTCAAGCTTCTCTTTTAATAATTTCGCCACTTCAAGCACGATCGTTTTCTCGCTCACCCCACCAGCAACTGCACCAGGGTCTCTTCCACCATGTCCTGCATCGACCACGATAATGCGCCCTTTTACTGGAGAGCCTGCTACATTTCGCAATTTTACATACGTTTTATGCACGTAAGCAAATTGACCATTGTAAACGATTTTTGCCCAATACCCATTTATATCGTACACATCGACAACTTGTCCTTTGGATAACTTCCCGACAACGGTACTCGTCGTCGATGGTGATTGTCGGACGTTTAACAAAGAGGCTGTCACTATGCCTTGCACATTCGTTTTCCCTTGCTCAATTAAATCCGGTAGCGGCAAGCGGAATTGATCGTTAATCGTTCGCGCTAACAACGTAGCAAATTCTGCGCGTGAAATGGCATCTCTCGGGAAAAATTGACCGTCCCTTCCGTTCGCGATGCCGTGGTAATATAAACGATTAATATGCGCTAACGCCCAATGTCCTGCTGTGTCTTTAAACACCGCAGCAGATTCAACAGCAGCCCCTTTGCTCGGCAAAGAAAAAGCATTGACTAACACGATGCTCATTTCTGCACGAGACAACCCTTCATTCGGACGAAAATTCGCCGTCCCGTCTCCGCCCATAATGCCCATTTGTACTGCACGTGCGATCCAGCCGCGCGCCCAATGATTTGGAGGAATATCTTGAAACGGTACCGTTCCTTCTTTCCACTCCGTTTGGCCAAGAGCGCTAACGATCATTTTCGCCGCTTCTGCCCGCGTGACCGATTGTGATGGACGAAACTCCGATGTTTGCCCAACTTGATAACCGTTAATAATTTGCGCATTTGCTAAAAAATCAATTTCATTTTTTGCCCAATGACCGTCCCCAACATCGACAAATCGTCCTCCTTGCTTCGTTTCCGTATTTGCCCAACTATATGGCACGACAGAAAAAAAAGCAAGAAAAACGATGAAAAGACAATATACGTGACGTTTCCCCAGCATGATCTTCTCCCTTTCGACATTTTTCTACCATTAAGCATAACAAACAATCCTAACCTTTTCCATACCCGATCAAGCATATTTTCTTTTCGACAAACGTGTCGATCTTTTTTCGACAAATAACGACATGAAGCGACAAAATTATACAACAAAGTTATTATTTTTGTGTTGATTTTTTTTAAGAAAAAAGGCTATACTTACTTATGCGATAAGGTTTTGGTTGCTAAGTCAGCCTCCCCGCCAATTGGAAGTGGCGGGGCTTTTTTTATGCTGATTTTGTCGATTTTTGTCGAATAAGTTCAGCAGCACGGATAAGTATGGCGCACATTTCTGCCCTCGTAACTGGATCATTCGGACGGAAAAAAGCATGTTTTGCAATGAATCCTCGTTCCGCTAGCAATTGCACGGCAAGCCACACATCTCGTTGCGTCACATCTTGGAATGGATAAACTGAACGAATCGGCTCATTGTCAAGTTGCAACGCACGCGTAAGCAATAGGGCAAGCTGTCCTCGCGTCAACGGTTCATCTAAACGTGCGCGCCCCCCACTTCCTTTTACTACTCCTTTTTCTGCAGCTGTCACGACCGCTAGCGCATCTGTTGATGTAAGCGGCACATCAACAAAAGGAGAGCGTAATACAGACGGCGCCTCCCAACTAAGCAAGCGATAAAGCATAACGATACTTTGCCGACGAGTGAGAGGGACATGTGGACGAAAAGTACCGTCCGCATACCCGCGTATCATTCCTCGTTGCTTTGCTTGTGTAATCGCATCATACGCCCAATGCGTTTTGTTCACATCGGAAAACGATGTCGCATGAATCGGGACGAGGCGAACGTCAGAGGCGACAACCCGCTTTTGATCGTCCGTTATCACGACCGCGATATCGCTTTGTTGTTGCGCCAGATCAAACAAGCGAAATGACATCATTTCCTCATCTATAAGAAACGAGTGCACGAGCTTTCCGTTCACAAACATATGACCGTTCATGCCAATAAACTGCGGAGAAACGCCGAGTACATATGTCTCATTCCTTTTTAGCGGCTGCCCCGATTGCACATTGAGCCAGTCGAGACCCGATGGGGCGGATGAAGCGATTGCCTCTTGCCATTGGATAATTCCATATCCTGTATATATATCATATCCTCGCCAATGCACATCTTTTGCTGTTTTCCATAAACGTTTGCGCAGTTGAAACGCATTTTCTTCTGGATATGTCGCACGCAATACTGCTAACAAAGCCGACACGTGCGGCGCTGCCATCGACGTTCCCCGCATCGTACGATAGCCCGATATATAAGTGCTCCATAAAAAATCTCCCGGGGCGCTAACATCTACCTCCCAACCATAGTTTGAAATAGAAAGAGGAGCTTGTTGACGATTAGTCGCTGCTACAGTAATGACCCCTGGATAGCTGGCAGGGTAAACGTTTGTTGTTGCCATATGGCTATTACCGGCTGCCGCAACGACATGCACACCTTTTTTCACCGCTTCTGCAATGACCGATCGGAGCACTTCCGTCTCACCTTGGCCAGCTAAACTTAAATTAATGACAGAAGCACCGTGATCGAGCGCATATTTTACCCCTTTCGCGATTTCAAAATCACCGCCTACGCCGTAGCGATCTAACACTTTAATTGGCAAAATATCAATCGGAGCATCTCCAAGAAGCCCTGCAATTCCTTTCCCATTATTCCCTACCGCAGCTAAAATGCCTGTTACATGCGTTCCGTGACCGAACGTATCTTCCGCGTAACGTTTTTTCTCTGCATAATCGACGCTTAAACTATATAGGATGTGATCGCCAAAATCTTCATGAAGTACAATGCCTGAATCAACGACAGCGACGACGACGTGATTGACCGCCTTCATTTGTATGATGCGCGGCGCCTGTTGCCAATCGGATGCGATCACATGCAAATGAATCGTTGGCGAGAAGCAAGGGATAAGCACATCTAGCCGTTGAAGTTCTCCTTCGTTTTCTCCTAATATCTCTCCGTTACTATCTTTCACTTCTAACCGCCACGGCCCTTCCACATGATCGAGCGTTACAGATATTCTCGTCACACGCTCCTCCCCCATTGTAAACACGATATGTTCACCATTGACTGCTTCGCCGCGATATGTCTCCATCTGTCCGTCAACATTCATCAGCTTGCCGATGAAATGATTTGTCGAAGTGAGCGAAGGGAATGTCCAACGAATGACAGGAAGAGACCATTGTTCAACGAACAACGGATCATTGGTCGCGGCACGTTTGCGATCGTTTTTTTCTATTCGAACAACAAACGGTAGGCGCGAGACGTACTCACACTCTTCTTCTGTCAGCGCCACTTTCGCAAACGTTCCTATCACATCTAGCACATCCGCATGTATATATTTCATGTCTGACTCGTTGCGAACTTGAATAATCCATTCTTCTTTCTCACTAGCTTGCACACGGGCAGAAAATAAAAAGCAAACGATACATAACCAAAACCACTTTTTCACACCATCCCTCCTCCTGCTTCCATTGTATCGCGCAAAAAACGACATGAATAGACAAAAATCGTGACGATATTGGAATGACATACAATTTAAACAAAAAAATAATTTTTTTACATTTTCATAGCAAAACATACATATCGTTTTGTTATAATTTAATAGAATCATAATGAACTAGGGGAGGAAAAAAGATGAAGCAAGCAAAAAAATGGCTCATGCTCGTCTGTATGCTATCGGTAGCTTTCGCGCTCCATCCGCAAGCATCGCAAGCGAGCGAGCACATCACGCGCGGGGAATTTGTACAGCAACTCATCACAACACTTGGCGTAGACGTCAAAAGTGAAGTAAAAGAGCTTCCTTTTACAGATGTTGATCCGCAACTTGCTCCTTACGTCGAAGCAGCTATTCGATTAGGTATCGCAAACGGAAAGACAGAAACCACTTTCGCACCAAATGAAAAATTAACGCGCGAACAAGCATATGTTTTTCTCATCCGTTCCTTACAGCTTCGCCATCACTATGCAACAAACATATTTAAAGTGTATAAAGACGGAACGAACGTTAAACCGTGGGGGCAACAGCCAATGGCTGCCGCGATTCATCTCGGATTGCTTCAAGGCTATAGCGATAAAACAATTCGTCCGCAAGAATGGCTAACAGTCGAACAAGCAAAAGCGATATTGAAGCGATACGACTCAAACATTGAGAAGATTACATTCATCCATACGAACGATACGCACGGGCGCATCATTGCCAACGCACAAAATGGTGAAATGGGCTTTGCTAAAATCGCAAAAATTGCCCAAGAGATGCGTCAAAAAAATAAACAGACGCTCCTTGTCGACTTAGGCGACACGTTCCACGGCACGACATACGTCAATCTAAACAGCGGACAAGCCGTCGTCGAACTAATGAATGCGATGAAGTATGATGCGATGGTGCCAGGCAACCACGATTTCAACTACGGGCAAGATCGTTTGCTTGAATTAAAACAAGCCGCTCAATTCCCAATTGTAAGCGGAAATATTTACAAAAATGGTCAACCGTTTTTACCTGCTTATACAATTAAACAAGTCGGCAATAAAAAAGTAGCGCTTGTCGGAGTAACTGCGACAGATACGGCAGTAAAAACAAATCCAGCTGGCATCGTTGGCATTACGTTCGCTGATGAAGAAACGACACTGAAACGGCTTGTAAACGAATTAAAAGGAAAAGTTGATCATATTGTCGTTCTTTCTCACGCCGGTTTACAAACGGACGAGAACATCGCAAACAACGTAGCTGGTGTAGACGTCATTCTTGGCGGTCATAGCCACGACACGATCGAAGCGCCGAAAAAATTTAAATACGCTTACGTTGCCCAAGCATTCGAATACGGAAAAGCGCTCGGACAAACGAATTTATTGTTTTACAAAGGTAAACTCATTGGCGTAAATGGCTTCTTATATCGCGATAGCGCAACAAAGCAAGCAGATGCGTCCGTTCAAGCAATTGTCGATGCACATAAAAATAGCACGGATGCAACGCTACAACAAGTGATCGCTACAATTGATGTCCAGTTAGACGGCGAGCGTGCAAACGTGCGCACGAAAGAGACAAACCTCGGTAACCTCGTCGCTGATGCGATGCGCCAAGCTCTTCAAACCGATGTCGCTCTAACGAACGGCGGAGGTATTCGCGCTTCCATTCCGAAAGGCGATGTGACGCGCAATCACATTTTAACAACGTTGCCGTTTGCAAACACACTTGTCAAAGTGTCAATGAGCGGCGCCGATTTGAAAAAAGCACTTGAACATGGTGTTCGCCTGTACCCAGAACAAAACGGCGGCTTCCCGCACGTCTCCGGCATTCAGTTTACATTCGATGCGACAAAACAAGCAGGGGCACGTGTAGCATCTGTAAAAATTAACGGACAGCCGCTTGATGAGACAAAAATGTATACCGTTGCTACAAACGACTTTATCGCAAAAGGCGGCGACGGCTATGACATGTTCAAATCGAGCACGATTGAGTTCGATAGCGGCGAGCTGCTAAGCACCGTTGTTATGAACTACTTGCAATCAAATAAGCCGATCCCAACTGTTGAAGGAAGAATAACAGTCGTGAATCAATAAACGAGAGGCGTCCTAACCGTCATGGTAGGATGCCTTTTTTATTCCATTTTGTAACACGCGTGACAAAAGAGATAAATATGGTATAATGTGTTAGGAATTAGGAAGGAGTGAATATGTTGTTAAACAAAATTATTGGATATGCAGTCATTGCGCTTCTTAGCTTGTCGTTTATGACAACAGATGCCCAAGCATCAAGCGTTCGACCTGTTCATATCCCGATCATAACAAACGGGAAAACGTTACAAACAGATGTGCCACCCATTATGGTACAAAACCGCATTCTCGTTCCATTTCGAGCTATCGCTCAATCGACAGGGGCGAACGTACATTGGGATGCAACAACAAAATTAGTAACCGTACAAAAAAATAAAAAAACGATCATTCTTCAAGTACAGTCAACGATTGCAACAATAAATGGCCAATCCGTGACACTTGATGTTCCTCCAATCGTTCATCAAGGGCGCACGTTTGTACCCGTTCGATTCGTGTCGGAAGCGTTAGATGCTAACGTTCAATGGACGGGGAAAGAAGTACGCATGTCATGGAATGCGTTGCAACGAAGCACTTTTTCTGTATATGTCAATCAAATAAAAATTGGAAGTCATATAATGACCGACGGCGTCTATACATACATCCCGTTGAAACAGCTATTAACTGCCATTGATGTGAATGTCGATTGGATCGAAACGAATGAAACGATGACGGTTCGTTTGTCACGTGGACAAATGATGATTACCGCTGGAAAAAAAGAAGTGATCGTCGATAACCATGAAATGATCACTCCGCTCGCACCGATTCGTGTAAACGATGAATGGTACGTGTCCGCTTCTTGGGTTATGAGCATATTTGGGGCACAAATGTCGACGAGCGGAACAAATATGTTTTTCACCATTCCGCGAACGACGTTTCGAAGCCCTATGTTACTTACCGAAGAAACAGCGATTACTGTACCGCAACATATTCATACACCGACCGTTGCTGACGAACGGCGTTTACTCATTAGCGACAATCCCGAACTACTTACAACGGAGTCAGTGCCAAATCGCCAAGCAACGTTAGCGCTAGATGACGTTCGCGAGCGACAACAAACAGTCGATCATCGTGTGTTCGGTTGGCACGCCAATATGTTAGGTCAACAGGCATCCGTTGCTATTGTGATCGATAACCTCTCTTCATCTAACGACCTTGTCGTTACAAGCGGAAAAGGGGCGTATCGAACAAGCCCAAACAGTTGGGGACATTACGATGTTGGCTTACCGATTGCGGAGGCGATGTTGCGCCAATCGCTCACAGCCGTTCCAACAATAAAAGTGAAAGCTGGAACAAGCGCTGTTATCCAATCATTTGACGTCGCAAACAATCAACTGCTCGGCTTTTTATACGACTTTACCGTTCAACAAGAAGGCGCAATGACTAACTATCGCATACGAACGATCGTAACGAGTTCTTCAGCTAACTTTTCAACCGTTTCACCTACGCTTGCACCGCTTGACTCATATGCAACCCATCCACGCGGTGTATGGAAAGGTTCAACATTAGAAGCGACGTTGCCTGCATATACAACTGACAGCCCAGCCGTCGCCTACAGCATCTCAAACGGAAGAACGGATCATCTACTCTCGGTTGCAAATGCGTTAAGCGATCCGTCACAAACAGTGCACAACCCGGGACATTACGGCTTAACATATCGCGTATCGATCCCCATTCAAAATGAGAGCGGAGAACCAAAGACGATTCGCCTACGCTTTAGCGGACGCGGCGGAGCATATTGTGGAGGAGTGAAAATAAACGGCGTTGTTCATTTAATTCCACCACTTCGCCCGATTACTCAATCAGCCTATATCGATTATACCGTCTTTTCCCCTCAAGACGTTCTCGAGCTTGAATTCATGCATGCAGGCGGAGCTGCCTTGCCGCTTGGGATTGAAATTTCGACGGTGAGGTGAAAAAAAAGAGGCGTGTCTATGACAGCCTCTTTTTTATTCATTGATTAATCGAGTCATTTCATATAACATTTTTGCCGCCTCTGCTCTCGTTGCTTTCCCTTTCGGGTCGAAAACACGTTGACCATTCTTTATTTTCCCATCAATTATTTTCAACTTAGCAGCTAATTGCACATCTTCTCGAGCATAAGACGCAATTGTAGAACCATCTGCAAATACTACGTTGCTTTCTTTAACCCCTTCTAGAGATTTCGCATTTTTATATTGAAGTGCCCGTACAATCATCGCCGCCATTTGCTCACGGGTAATCGGTGCATGTGGTTCAAAACGACCGTTATTTCCACGAATAATACCTGCCGCATTTGCAGCCTCAATTTCAACTACCGCCCACTTTAATTGTTCGCTCACGTCAGAGAACACACCTTTGTACGAGCTTTTTGTCAAGTGTAACGCTCTTGCTAATAATACGGCAAACTCTGCCCGCGTCACATGTCCACTTGGGACAAATTCGTCTTTTTTCATTCCTTTCACAATCATTCGAGATGCTAGCGATTCAATATATGGCTTCGCCCAATGTGCATGTATATCAGCAAATGTATGAAATTGTTCAATAACTGCATATGTGGAAAAGTGAGATACAGCAACAACCCATTCTTCCCCTTTTAACGAGCCTCCAACATATTCCCATTGTTTTGTTTGTTCATCCCAATAATATGCCGCTGTATGATCAGCATGTTTGACTTGCTTACCTACATTCATACGAATTTCGATTGGTTTTTCAAATAAGCGCTCATATTTTTCCCCATCTACTTGAATTGAAAAGTCATACGCTCGGTATGCTCCTTCTTTTTGTACAGGTATAACTGCCACTGTTGCATGTGTGCGTGCATGAAACGATTGCAACACATTTGGTGAAATAACGACTGTTGCACCGCTTGCTTGAATAGCTAAAGGTTTATTGGCTTTCACAAGCTCTCCGACTGTTGTTGCCGCAACAGTCGCTTGCTTTTCTACTTGAACCGTCACTGTTGCCACCGATGATTGCAATTGTTCACGCACTATACGATCTACTTCCTCATCTTTCGATGGCGCTGGAGCTGGTTTCGGTGTCGGGCTTGGTGCTGGCGCCGGACTCGGTGTTGGTGTTGGACTCGGTGCTGGCGTTGGTGCTGATGAGACGATAAAACTTTGTTCCGTTTCTTTTCCTAAAGCTTCGACTTTAACTGTGTAAGACCCTGCCGCAATCGGACGGAACGTATGCGTATATTGCCCACTATTGTTAGAAAAAACAGCTTCTTTCTTTAATTCTGTTCCATTCTTTTTCCAAGTGACTTGTACGCTCGTACTCACTCCTTTTCCATCTTCCTTCACTGTCCCTGAAACAGTCACCGTATCCCCTTCTACATAAGATGTAGCATTTAATTCCGCAGTTAGTTCAACTATCTTCTCTTTTTTCTGTTCTTCAACAACAAATGTTGTTGTTGCTTCCCCACTGCTCGCTTTTAACGTGACTGTATATGTACCGTACGTCGCGTTGTCCCGTAATGTAAAGAAAGTTTGCACCGCACCTTGATCGCTAATTTCGCTATCATTCCATTGATAAGTGTATTCAATTGACTGATTAGGTCCACGTACTGTGAGCGTCGGTTTTGTTCCCTTTCCTTGCACATTTCCAACAATGTTTACCTTTCCCCCTCGTATGTAAGACGACTGATCTGTCTGTACAGTTACCCCCGCTGCCCAAGCTGGCAAAGAAGAGAAGATAAGCAACAAGCATAGCAATGTTGCGATTCCTTTTTTCATTCATAATCCTCCTCCAATGTAGCATAGAAGAATGGCTTCCTGTCTATTCGACAGAAGCCATTCTGAACTTTTAAAACTCTCCTAGTTGTTGAAGCAAGCGATACAACATCACGGCTGATTCTGCACGTGTGGCATTCGCTTTTGGCTTAAACACAAGTTTACCATTCGCAACTGTGCCACGGATTAACTGTAATGAAGCAGCTAACCGCACATGCTCACGCGCATATGGAGCAATAGCTAATTCATCAGCGAACGAAATGGACTCGTTTCCTTGCATGTTTTGATTTTTATATGCAAGAGCACGCACAAGCATCGTTGCCATTTGTTCACGCGTGATAGCATCATCAGGTTTAAATAGACCGCCGCTTCCTTGAACGATTCCTGCACGATACGCCGCTTCAATATATGGAGCTGCCCATGTCAACTGTGCAGGCACGTCTGCAAACACGCCTTCATATGAAACAGTTGGCAACTGTAGTGCACGTGCAAGCAATACAGCAAATTGATCGCGTGTAATCGGCGCATTTGGCTCAAAACGGTCTTTTGTCATTCCTTGAATAATTGTGCGCGATGCAAGCACTTCAATTTCTTCTTTCGCCCACGATAAACGGCTCGTCACATCGTTGAATGTTTTATTTTGTTCAACGACGATAAATGTACCAAACAAATGAAGGGAAACGACAAATTGCTTTTTGAACTGATCGTACACACCGTCAACATATTCATAAGACTGATCGGTGAGACGATATACAGCTGCTTTTCGAGCGTCGACAGGCGTAGAAGTCACATCGAGCGCCACAGTAACAGCATCTTTAAACGATAGTTGTCCATCGGACGTTTTAGCCGATAATTCGTATACAGGTGCAATGATATTGCCCCCTACTTCTTGTTTCGCCTCTTTGATAGCGACAGATAGCTTCACATCCGCTTTTGCTAGCTGCTTTAACACTTCTTTTGATAAAGTCATTGTAGCCCCATTCATTTGAATGGACATAGATTTCCCGCTCGCTAACAATGCCTCTGCCAATTGCTTCGGAACTTGTACGCTCAGCGTATGAATGTTTTGCTCTCCTTGTTTACGTTCAACAGCGATCGTGACTACATCAACATTTTTTGCCATTTCCAACACACGTTCCGCATGTAATTCAACCGTTTTTTCACCATTTACTGTTACTTCTTTACCAACACCTGTCGTTGGAGATGGTGTTGGCACAGGAACTGGAGCCGGACTTGGCGTTGATCCTGAAGACCCTCCCGGTGCCGAACTAGCCGGTTGTTGTTTTGTTACAAACGTATACGTATAATCTGTCATCGCCTTACCCGCATAGTCTGTTACTTGCGAGCCGACAACAACTTCGTACGTTGTACCATATTTAAGTGGCGCGTTTGGTTTAAATGTAAATGATTGAACGAGTTTTTTCGTTGCATCTTCAACAAACCAACCGCTTTCTCCCTTACCATCTAGCAAGCTCGCATCCTTTTTACTTTCGTCAGACTTGTAACCGTTGTACATACGATCATACGTAAATGTACCAGCTACTTTTGTTTTTTGTCCGTTTTTCACTTCATACACACTTACACCTTGTTCGATCGACGATTTGTCCATTAATCGATCGAATGTAACTTGTATGTTTGCATTCGTGTCTACGTTTTCCGCATTTGTTGCAGGCGTTGCTGCTTCTACGCGCGGATGACTTTGACGGACAAGTGGCACATTCAATTGTGTTTCTGCTGGCGGAACGTCTACAATACGTGATATATATGTCTCATAACCTTCTTTTGAGAATACAACACGCCATTTGCCACTAATAACATCCCAACCGTATCGGCCATTTTCATCTGTCACTTGCGGGTTGACTTGACCATAAAATTCTGCATTCCATTTAACCCATTCATCACCTTGTAGCTGTTGTACTTCCGCTGTTACACCTTCTAAACGGTTCTCCATGCTACCTTCAAACACATAACCTGATGGGTCAATAAGCACAATAATTTGCATCAGTGGAAGACGAATTTCTTGTCCTTTCGCTTTGAAAATGAGCTGTAACATTTGTTCACCGTATGAACTCCAAAAGCCAAGTCGTGAACCGTCAAATGTGAACGTCTTTCCGTCATTTCCTTTCGTCATCTCATACTGTTCACCTAAAAATTCAATCCATGCTTCATCCACTTCATCGCTAAATACAACTTTTGTATCTAACGGTGTTCCCTCAACAATTGCAAACGAAGCAACTCCTGTGTGAGGATTGAGCGATACCGTTCCATTCCATCCAGCATATACTTCCGCTGTTTCTACTTTCGGAACAGATGCATCGTATTGAACAGTCACGATATCCGACATATGCTTCTGGTCATTTTCTTTGACAACGGCTTGTAATTGGAACGTTTCTTTCTCTTTCGTGACTGGCAACGTTGCTGTCGCAAACCACCAACGCCCTTCTACTTTTGTTTCCGCTACCTTTTTGCCCGCCGCATACACTTCAACAGTGGCGTTCGGTTTCGCTTTCCCGTACACTTTGATTTTTTTATCTGCTGTTTGAGACGGCGCTTGTAACGTAACGAACAAGACGTTCGTCGTAGCTGATAACTCATCACCACTGCCAACTTGTGCAACTACACGTACGAAATCATCTGCATTTTCCTTCACTTTCACTTGGAAAGAAATAGATCCTGATTCTCCTGCTTTTACTTTAGGAATAGTCACTTTACCGTTCGTTAATGTAGCTTGTTGACCGTTGACAACGAGCGATCCATTTACCAAATCAACGTGTTCAGGTAAAGTAATCGTCACAGGAACGTTCTCTTCATCTCTGTTACCGTTATTTCGATACGTTAACTTATAGTCAATCGTTTTACCCGGCACAACTGTATCTACCGATGCAACAAAGCGATTCCCTTCTCCTACAAAACTACCTGTTCCTTTTGTAAATGGAAGCGTGACCGTTTGTGATTCTTTTTGAATATCAACTTCTTTCTCAAGCGTTTTCCCGTTGTACCATGCTTCAAGTTTGTACATACCTGGTTGTAAGCCGCGCACTTTAAAATAGCCATCTTTATCCGTACGCGCCCAACCTGCATATTGTCCATCTTTATCATATACGTATACGTACACATGTTTGAGTGGCTTACTTCCTTCGTACACACGTCCATCAATGTATTTTGCTTTCTCTAACGTGATCGTACCGAGATCAAGCGTTTCACCTTCACTTGCCCCAGAAACAGTCTCTCTCTTTTCGACATAATCGGTTGCTGAGACGACATATGTGATTTCTTCATTTGCGTTTAATCCTTTAATTGTAAATGTACCATCCTCTGCAAATGATACGTAGCCATAGCTACTGCCCGTATATGCATACATCCACACATTTGTCATTTTGTCGTAATCAGCAACTTTTCCTGTAACTGTCAATCCTTTATGAAGTGTGATAACTACATCATAATGATCTTTTGTAATGTCTACTTTTTGTTCTTTCGTGATATATCCAGGTACACTTGTATATAATAAATAACCATCTGCAACAACGACGTTCGGAATCGTTATACTGCCATCTTCGTTGTATTCAACTGGATATGTTGAATGGTAAAAACCAAGCTCGTAATTCGATGTGCGATATACGTCATATTGGTATAAATAAAAATATGCATTTGGTTCCGTAATGACATTTCCATCTTTATCTTTGAAAGTTAGCTTGACATCAACGACTTCGATGTCTTTTTTGTTTAATGTGAATTCAATTGGCTCTCTTACATAATTGTGTTCTGGATCAATTGTAACTTTTGTTTTCAACGTTTCATATAAACCGTTTCCGTACACGATCAATTTATACTCTCCAGCCGGCACACGTTTTAATGCACGATCATCCCAAGAAACGAACTGCCCTTTTTGATTAATATATCCACTAAACCATGCACGATCGTTGTACATCTCTACGTATAAACGGTCAGTTACTGCCTGTCCATTTTGATCAACAAAATGAATGCGCACTTCTTGTGGTAAGTTGAGTGTGACTTGTTCTTTTTGTCCATAGTGTAATTGAAGCGTTGAAACAGCATAATCCCATTCTTTTCCACTGTAAATATCGACACTATAAAACCCTTCTGGCAACCCTTCGAGCTTAAACGTACCGTCGGACTGAATAGATGTTGTATATGCCCCAATTTGTACTTTTCCTTTTGTTAACGGCTCGCCATTAGCACGTACTGTTCCTTCAACTGTTGCACCTACATACTTTCTAACGTTTTCGATCAGTTCGTTCGTTTTTTGTCCTTTTTCATTTATAATAAACGCAACAACTTTATCAACAAGCTTCATACCTTGTTCAATCGGGAACGCCCCAATGTATGCTTTACGCTCCGTATCGTACGGTAAGCTGATTTCTTTTTGCTTCCCGTCATAATATACGACCGCCGTCGCTGTATAACCTTCTTTATATGAACCATATAATTCAACACCAATGTTTGTATCCAATTTTAAGTACCCTTGGTCCGTATGAACTTTCAATGTCGTTGCTGAAAAGTCTTCTGTTTTCCATTCAGCGACCGCCTCGCTATAGTTTCCTATTTGGTCAACTGCGACAACTTTAAAACGATATGTCGTATTTGGCGACAATGGTGAGTAACGATACTCTTGACCATTTAAGCCTGATTTGAGTTGTTGCCACTCTCCACCATTCACTTGAAGTAAAATATTGTAATAAGCAACATCGCTATCTTCATTCCAACGAATAACGAGTTCATTGTCCTCCTCTTGGATCGTCACTTCTGGCTTAGCAGGTGGCGTTGTATCGACTGTAATTGTTACAGGCTTAGATGAGTGTTCACCATCTGATGCGATTAATGAATACGTTCCATCCTCAAGCTTTAACTCGGTAGAGAAATGACCTGTTGAATCTGATTTCGTTTTTGCAGATGCAATTACTTCTTCTCCTTGTTTTGCTTGTACAGTTAAATCGACATTCGCATTCGCATATCCATAAATGTGAATTTTATTATCATCCCCACGAACAAATGAGCCGTCTTGTGGCGAAACAATCACTGGTGCGGTATTTTCAGAAACAGTAAACGATGCATAAGCTCTCTCCCCTGTTCCTGTTGCTAGCTCAACTTTGTATACACCTGTAACTGCTTCGTTTAATGTAAACGATGTAAAAATCGAACCATCTGTTTGAATATCTGCATCATTCCATTGGTACGTATATACAACGTCTCCTGTCGGCGATGTCACTTTTAATGTCGGTTTCATTCCGTAACCAGCTTGGCCTTTTTTACGTACGTAACCGCTAAACTTTACTTCGCTATTCGGCAAATACATGGCTCTGTCTGTTTGAACATGAACTTCTTTTTCTGGAACAGGTTGAGATGTTTCTCCGTCAGATACTTTAAGTTCCTTTTTCCAATACACGTCATTTCCGCCTGGAAGATGTAGTTCATAGTATACGATATATGTGCCGTCTGATAAGTTAGGTACTCGGAGATGAGCGTACTCGACCGTGACATACTCCTTCTCAAACTCGATGTCCTGTCCTTGTTGATTGACAATACGAATAGATGGTTGAATCTCCTTATACACACCATCGATATTTTGGCTAATTCTTCTTAACTTAACATCTCCTTGAATCAAATCAGTAGTCAAAAGAATAGATGGGCCTTTCAAACTATCTTTCCAGTAAGATACATCTGTGCTTTCTAATATCGGTTGGCCGACAACGGATAGCGTACGAGATGTTGTAAAATTAAAATCAATAGGTAACAGTTCGTATACATATCCCTCATCATCAACTACACTAAAAACAGCATACTTGTATTGATCAGATGTCACATACACATGAGAAATAGCTTCTCCGTTCAAATCAACGTCTGCAGCACTAGATTGTTTTTCACGCACGAACATAAACGATGTTAATTTTTTATCACCCTTTATTCCAATCTTTGAAACGTCATGAAACGCATCCTCAAATGACAATACACGACGTTCTCCATTTACTTCGAATTGCTTGTATACAACATAACCATTATTTTCATCATCAACCCCCCGATAACTCACAGTCATCTTTTGCGGGCGAACGAATACTTTTCTTTTAGCGTCATATGCATGAACTGTAAAATCAAAAGGCTTCGTCGATAAGTAATACTCCGCTGAAGCTTTTTTGGTAATTGGGGCACCTTCACCTGTCACTTGAATCGGTACGAGATCCGTAGGTAAAGACAATGTCTCACCATCAAGCAATGCTTTTAATTGTTCGTATGTGAGTTTTCTTGTATCCGCATATACGGCATATTCATTTTGTTCATTTTTTACGTCAATGGAAAAGCTAAGTTCATACGTTACATCCGGCTTCAACCTTTCAACCGGAACGATGATTTTCGTCTCGCCATCTACCCCAGTTAACCATTCCATCGATGTGTACGGATCTCCATCATTATAACCAATTAACAACCCTCTCGCCTTTCCGACAGGTTCATATCCTTCAGGCAGTTCAATTTGAATCGTTTTCTTCTCCTCCTGTGCATATACCGCAATAGAAGGAGCTAAAGATGAGAAAATAAGTAAGATTGCTAATAGCGTATATAACGCTTTCCTCACTGCGACATTCCTCCTTACTTTAATGAGGAGGGGAGAGACCCCTCCTTTATTCTACTTGGAATTGAACTTTGTCTTTATTTGCTTCAGCCATTGCTTTTTGATCCCATCCTGACCAAACGAATGCTTCTACTGCATACGTTCCTTTTGCAAGGGATGAAAGTGGCAATTGCATACCAAGACCGTTTGTTCGCTGTGGATCAAGTTGATCGATCGTTAGGAAAGCCCGTCCAACGACGCGGCGATTTGCATCAAGCACTTGTAAAATAACAAGCGGTTTGACTGGCGCGTATTCTAAGTTTTGAACACGTGCCATCACGTAAGCAGAACCCGTTTGATTGAACGATGTTTGCTCCTCACCGTTTTCATTTAATACTTTTACCGCTTCAATTAGCGTTTCATAGTTGTATACAACGAATGTATTGACTTTCGAATCAACGAGCTTCCCTTCTGCATCGTATGCCTCAAACGTCACAGTATATGTGCCGTTCATCGCATCTTGTCCCACTTGATAAGCGTAAGAGTACTCCTGTCCTATTTGTTCTGGAAGTTGTTGCTCCTCACCGATTGGATTTTTCACTTTTACTTTCCACGTCACTTCTTCGTTTGCGTATGCACTGAACCATGCTGGACGGTTTGTGCTAACAAATTGGTTTGGTTGTACGTATGTGTCTGTAATCTCTATTTTTGGTGGCTGTTCTCCTTCTGCTAGACGATAAATCGATACAACTTTTTGTGTCACATGGCCACCAAGATCTTTTAATGTAAGCACAAATGTGTTGAGCCCTTCCTCTAGCTGCAACTCTTGCGTATACGTATGTTCATAATCTTTCATAACAAACGGGCTTTCAAAATCTACCCCATAAGCAAAATCGTCGTCGACATAAAATTGCATATGGCGGTAATTATCTTTTAATTTCACTTGCAAGTTAAACTTGTCCACATCATGTGTGACATACTTCGGCACACGTTCTACAAATTCGATTTCCCCTGGCGTTGAGTCAACAAACACCGTACGGTTAATGGTGATCGATTGGCCTTTTTCGTCCGTTGCAGTCACTTGGATATCTTTCACTCCATCGCTGTCAAACGAAACGACTGTCGAAAAATATTTTCCAATCATCGAATCATTACTTACATTTACTTTTTGACCGTTCACCGTCACATCAACACTTGACACATCACTAATCATGCCAAACACATGCACATATCTTGATCCGTACGCACTAAGTGGCTCTGGCGAGAATAATGAAATGATTGGCGCCTCATCATCTGCCACAACAGTTGATGCAAAATTGACATTTCCTGCGTAGTCAATGGTTGCTACCGTTACTTCTGCATTCGTGTACACTTCTGGAAGCGTAAAGCTTGTCTCTTCTTTCGACAACAACTCATCACCTACGATGGACTCCCCATTGATCAATACATCATAACCAGCAATACCTGAGCCATTTTCAATCGCTTCCCATGAAACAGTATTTGTTTCTTCATCGTACTCGACGGAAAGAGTTGGTGCTACTGTATCGACGATGACAGGTACTTGTTTCGACTGCCAACGTGCATTCGGATAGTCGATGACTGCTTTTAGTTCATACGCATATTCTCCATCCGGAACAAATTGGAATTTTGCTGTTCCATCCCATAGACGACCGTCCATGTAAGAGAATGGCGGCTCACTTCCGGCATCAAAGAAATTTTTCCGTACGTTGTTTTCAGATTTAATACGGCGAAGTTGTTTCTCATCTTTTAAAATGTTGTATTGCACTTCTTTTGCATTGCGTAAAAATGTTGGCAGTGGCTGAATTTGATCCATAAAGCCGTCGCCATTTGGAGAAAATGCATACTTTCCTTCCTCATTCGGCATTAAAAACGATGTCGTTTCATCCATCATCGTTGACCAGCCGTAAAACGATGCTTCTCCAAGATCGGCAATGCCATCAAAAATATTCGGTTCATCCCAATGGCCGTAAAAACCAACATATGGGATCGTTAAATCTGGTTTTGTTTCATTTTTCAATTGCACAAATCCTTCAACAAAAATATTTTCATGAAGTTCTTTCGCCCCAGCAGTTGTTGGGATTTTCGCGTTTGATAAATCGATTTTTATAGAAAACTGTTTTTTCCCATTCGCTGGAACTACAATTTGGTCAGATTCTGTCGAAATGACTGCACCCTCTATATGACGTGCCGCTAAAGCGTTATAATCTCCATCTACAAGATCGGTTAACGCATTCGCTTTCACGTCATATGTGACATCTTCGTTTGACATGTTATATGCTGTAAATGTCATTTTAATTGACTTCTCTGTAAAATCACCAAGTTCGACTTTCGCCTCACCAGTCGTTGTATTAACGACGTATACTGGCGTTGTAACCGCTGCATACGTTTGCATCATTCCAGCACCTTGGCGACGTGGCGAGAATGGATAACCTTCTTGATCCGTAATTACATTCGCTGTATTCATTAGTAAAATTTTTGCTAATTTTGCGCGCTCTTTCGTTCCCATATTCGGGAATTGTTCTCTTAAATGTTGCGTAACAAGCGCTGCACCACCTGCTACATGTGGCGCTGCCATCGATGTTCCGCTCATATATCCATATTTATTGTCTTGCAATGTCGAATAAATATTTCCACCTGGAGCAGAAATTTCTGGCTTCAACTGTAAACTTGGTGTCGTTCCCCATGACGTAAAGTCTGTCATTCGTCCCATTTCTGGATCTTCGGTTTGATCTTTGACTGCAAAGTTGACTTGAAGCGAACCACCAGCATTAGCAATCAGCTCCTCTAATGCTTGTCCATCTTCTGTTTGGATTTTCATAAATGGAATGAGATCCCATCCACCTTGATCTTTGTAAAAGTTCGGGTTTCCGTTATTGTAAACAATAATACCAATCGCTCCGGCTTCTTTAGCATTCATTGTTTTTTCATAAAATGAAATCTGTCCACGTTGAACAAGAACAACTTTTCCCTTTACGTCTATGCCATCATAATCTTCAACAAAGCCATACGCACCACCAAGGGAAACTAACTCAACTGGATCATCGCCAAACGCTTTCACCCAATTATCTGCCCCATAACCTACAAATTGATAGTCACCCACATTGACAAATGTTTCATATAAATATCTTTCATTCCCTGTTGCCGCAACTTGAAGGGCATTTGCTGCTAGACCTGGGGCTCCAACAGTCCCGATATCAGGATTCTCAGCGAGTGGGTTACCAAATCCGTAAGCGAAATGACCTGAGTTTCCTGCTGAGACGGATACGACGATTCCATTTTCTGTTGCGCGCGCAATCGCTTCACTCGCCATATCTTGTTCATTATAAAATGCAGCTGCACTTCCTAAACTCATGTTAATCACGTCTGCACCGAGTTTAATCGCATCGTCAATAGCCGCTACATACACATCGTCATATGTATATGCATACATCGGATCATTACTAAATACTTTCATGGCTAACACTTGTGCTTCTGGTGCAACACCAGAAATTTGACCGTTTGCCGCAGCTGTGCCAGCTACGTGCATGCCATGCATAGAAGCTGCTGGACCAAGATCACGAATTTCGTCTGTTTTATCGAAGTAGTTATATCCGTACGGCACTTTTTCTGTGAAGTATTTTCCTGGGAGGTGATGTTCACTAACAATTTGTTCCACTTCATCTTTTGTTAATGCTTCTTCCGTTGTTTCACTTAATTTCATATCTTGATGCGATGGATCAACGCCTGTATCAATAATCGCAATGACAGTACCTTCACCACGCAACTGCGCATCCGCCCATGTTGCTTGCGACTGAATAAATTGATGGCTTGTTTTCATATTTGGCATCGGCTGTGGACGTTCATAGGCGTTGACAAGATGAACAGCTTTAACCGATGGCAAACTTTGAATTTTTTCAATATCGCCATATTGCACTTCTGTACTGAACCCGTTTACGACCGTTGTAAACGATTGTTCAACGTCTACATCAACACCCGATTGTTGAATTTGTTGCAATGCTTCTTTTTGTTTTTGTTCCGCTTGTTTTTCAAGCTGCTCTCGCGTTTGTTCTGATAAATCCTTATACAGCTTGCCTTGCTCTGTGGCGTATTGAAGCGGTGTTTTTCCTTCCACCTCCACTACAATACGTACATAGTCCGTCTCCTGCCACTCTGCTTTTTGAGGAAGCTTTTTTAATTGACGTTCGAGCTTCTTTTGTACAAGCTCGCGCTGTAATTTGCTAGACGACGAGGTGGACAATGTTTTAAAACTAGGCGACGAATCGGCCCATGCGCTTCCGGCAAACATGCTCGCCATTAACACCGTCGTCGTCATAACGCTAAAAGGTTTTCTCCACTTCACTCGTTTCTCTCCTTTCTTTTATGGAAAAATAAAGTTATAAAACTATAAAATACATAAAATATTATAATATTCTTTTTTTTATTGGTATACGAAAAATTTCGACACTTTACGACAAAAAAAGTAAGACCTCCTGCTCGGAGGCCTTACATCAACTTCGCCTTTGTTAAAAACTCTGCTAACACCTTTGCCATTTCTGCACGTGTCATTCGACCTGCTGGATCAAATGTACCGTCTGGGCGACCTTGTACGATCCCTGCTTGATATATTGCTTCAATAGCTTGTCTTGACCATGCTGGCATTTGACTCGCATCACGGAAATCCGCTAGTTTCTTCGTTTCATCTTTTGCCGCCTTGTCAAAGTTGACGAACGAAAGGTTAAGAGCACGCTCGATCATAACAGCTGCTTCGGCGCGTGTAATCGGCTCATTTGGTGCAAACGTGCTTAGCGTCTTTCCTTGAATGATACCTAGTTTGACTGCAGCCGCTAATTCACCGTTTTTGTTAAACCATTCTGTTCCTTTTACATCAGCAAATCGACCGTCATATGTTTCACTAGGCAACGCGAGGGCACGCACAAGCAATACGGCAAATTGTGCACGCGTCATCGGTTCATTTGGTCGGTACGCCGTCTCTGTTACCCCGCGAACGAGCTGTTTTGCTGCCAACGAATCAATATACGGCTTCGCCCAATGTTGACCGACATCCGCAAACGTCGTTGTTCCTTCGACAACAACATACGTCGAGTTCGTTAACGACTTCGCTACCGCTTTTTGATCGACGAACGTTGTCGGTACTGGAGTCAATGACCCATCATCGTTTACGCGCACAACTACCGCGCGATTTGGCTGAACAGGTTGTTTGAGCGCAATCTCTCGCTCGACATATTGAGTAAAGCGATCAATGGCTTGTTCCTTTCCATTTGCTTTTGCGACAACGTGGAACTGTACCGCATCAGACAACGTTTTAACCCGTAATTGTGGCGCATCTTTTACTTTCATCTCGATGGAAATGCTTACTTGATCTACCGTCGTTCCGAGCTGTTTAGCCACTTGATCTACTGCTTGCTTCACTTCTTTTGCTGGCAATTTATACACCGCTTGTTCACTCGCACTAACAATCGTCGCATCGGATTGTTTATTAGCTGCTTGAACAAACAACGCCGCAGGTACGTCCACTTTTGTTACCACATCTTTAACGAGCGAACCTGTGGAAATGACGACTTGTTTCTTTTCATTTGAAAGTTCGTTGACAATCGTTGCGATATCGTTCGACGAAACGGTAGCAACTTTTTCAACAACTTTTCCATCTCTTTCTTTCACTTCCACTTTCGGCTCAACAACAACTGCACCTTTTTCTGGCGTTGTGCCACTTCCTGGTGTTGTACCGCTTCCCGGTGTTGTGCCACTTCCTGGTGTTGTGCCACTACCCGGCGTTGTACCGCTACCTGGTGTTGTGCCACTTCCTGGTGTTGTGCCACTACCTGGTGTTGTACCACTTCCTGGTGTTGTGCCACTACCTGGTGTTGTGCCACTTCCCGGTGTTGTACCGCTTCCTGGTGTTGTGCCACTTCCTGGTGTTGTGCCACTTCCTGGTGTTGTACCGCTTCCTGGTGCTGTGCCGCTGTCTGGCTGCTCAGTTAACACCCCTTCACGTAATTGCTTCGTTTCAATGTTTAACACATAACTTTTCGTATTTTTCGCAATGGCTCCACCGTCATTTTTGAAAATATTCGCCTTGCTTTCTTCAGAAGGCTCAATATGGATAGCTACTTCTTTTTGGTTTGCATTCGGTGTGAACGTGTACGTAAATGACATATCATCGTGAATCGTTACATGTTCTTTATTGATCGTGAGCACACCGCCTTTAATGGCGTTTCCTTTTATCGTGACGCGATCGCCATCTTTTTTCACTTCTTCAATAACGACAGGCATATCGATCCAACGTAAAATGTAATCTTGAATGATCATTTTGTTATTGCCTTGATTTTGTACCGTAACTTTTAACTCCGTTCCGATTGCGCCATAGCCATAATAGCTAACATCATCATCTGTTTGATCATCACGTGTATGATCAGCTAATCCTTCTTGATCCCAAGACGCTCCTTTTACATATTTGTAGTTGATCGTCTCACCTTCTTGCAGTTCCGTTGTAAACTCCCAATCCGGTGTTACCGCTCCACCACGCGTCATTTCCCAAGCTCCTGTGTTCCAACCGTTCAAGCTGTTTGGAATAGTAATGCGCGTATCTAACGGCGTGTAACTAGGCGCTCTCACTTTAAACGTCACTTGAACCATAACGATGTTCGGTGTTACTTCCACCGCATTGGATTCGACAACATTTCCTGCTCGGTCGTACAGTTTTACGACATATGTGTACGTTTTTCCGTTTTCTACATCATAATCTGTAAATGATGTGCTAATCGTTGTTGTCGTATGAATCACTTGACCGTCGCGCTCAATGACTACCATATAAGCATCATGATCGTCTCTTTCAATAAACGACCATGATAAATTTACTTGACCAGATTCGACATCTGGTTGCAAGAGCTGAATGCCCTTTGCTGGTGCTTGTTGATCTGCCTCATTTGCAGTGAGTGTAAACGTTTCTTCTTCTGTATACACCCAACTGTCACCGAGATTTGTTGTAAAGCCGTAACGATACGTGTACGTTCCCGAAACTAACGGGATAAACGATGCTCGGAATACGTTATCTTCACCGTCTTGACGTTCGTATGCCGCCTGCACGTTTTCCCACTTTTCATGATTCGGTCTTTTCACTTGTAATACAGCTTCTAAACCGTCCGCTAAGCCGTGCTTTGTTACATCATCAATGCGCACTTTCGCTTCAACAACGATCGCTTTTGCCAAGTCCAAAACATCATCGCTTACGATGTCCACATGTACAATATGCTGCTCATTTAAAGGATAATGTGGCACGACGCGATTCGTTTCTACTTTAGCCGACTCATTTCCGTTTTCATCAACAGCTGTAACAGCAAAATAATACGCTGTTCCATTTTTCAGACCATCAATGATAGCCTTTTCCTCATTCGTCTCTTTCACGAACGTATAACCTGCACCTTTTAACGTGGATTGATAAATGCGATAAATCGGTGCATCACCTTCCCACGTTAACGTCACTTGTCCAACGCCTGCTGTCGCTTGAACGTTCGTCACCTCATTCGGCATATTAACAGTTACTTTTCCAAACAACATGCGTCCATCGAGGGCAGGAATGTTTAGCTGTACCTTTCCGTTCGATACTGTCACTTCATATTCGTCATGTAGTTCATCAACAAAGCTTGTTCCATTCGGAATGATTGAAGAAACATCCAACTGTACCGTTTGCGCGCTATTCCCACGGTTCATCGCGATAAGCGCAACATCTTTTCCGTACTGACGGGCAAAGACGTACACATCACCTTTCGCATATACTGTCTCAATTGTTCCTTTCGCTAATACATCTTGATGCTTCGTGCGAATCGCACCTACTTTTTGATAATGTGCAATAAGCTCCTTGTCTTCGCTTCCCCACGGATACGTACGACGATTGTCTGGATCTTTAGAGCCTGTTACACCTGCTTCATCGCCGTAGTAAATCGTTGGTGCTCCCGGATAACCCATTTGGAAAATTACAGCCACTTTGGAACGTTGTTTACCAAGTTGCTCATTATAGTTCGGATCAAGTTCAGCACGCTCGTACGAATCTGTTCCGTTCCCAAGCAAGAAGATGGCACGCGCCGTATCATGTGAGCCGATAAGGTTCATTAGCGCATAAAAAGCTTCTTCCGGATAATCTTCACGAATAGCTGTTAATCGCGCATCGATTTCCTCTGCTTTACCGTTTCGTAAAAAGTCTAATACAGCTCCGCGGAAACGGTAGTTCATGACTGAATCGTATTGATCACCAAGGAAGTATTTTGATGCATCATCCCAAATTTCACCGAGAATTAACGGCTGTTGTCCGTTTTTGAGCGTTGGCCCACGGTCATAGTCACCTTGCAACAACTCTTTACGAAACTCACGCCAAAACTCCGTATCCACCTCATTAGCTACATCTAAACGCCAACCGGATGCTCCGCGCGTAATCCAACTTTTAGCAACAGAATCTTGCTCGTAAAAAATGTAGTTTGCGAGTTGCTCATTATTTAATTCGCTCGCATACTGTACTTTCGTTCCAGTGACAGACTTAAATTCTGGTAAACTATCAAATCCCCACCACGATTGATATTTGTATACACCATTTACTTTTTCATTCTCGATATTGAACCATAAATGAAATCCGTACGGACTGAACTGTTGTCCCTCATCTTTAAACTTTT
Organism: Anoxybacillus sp. ST4; assembly: GCF_019448545.1. NCBI lineage: Bacteria > Bacillati > Bacillota > Bacilli > Caryophanales > Anoxybacillaceae > Anoxybacillus > Anoxybacillus sp. ST4. The sequence continues at coordinate 37,472 of NZ_JAHZOE010000021.1, forward strand.
GTTCTACTTGAGCACGTGCTTCCTCTTCCGACAACCCTTTATCGTTCATTAAATCGTATACAGCCGACCAATATTCATATGCTCCAACAGTCGGGTATTTTCCGTAACGATCAAAGTAAATAGAATCGTCTGATACGTGATTAAATACACCGTCTAAAATAAGATGCATACCGCGTGATGCAATCGCTTTCACAAATGATTCAAACTCTTCAGGTGTTCCGAACATCGGATCAATTTCTTTAAAATCTTGTGCATCATACTTATGGTTTGATGGCGCATGCGCAATCGGGTTTAAGTAAATTGTATTTACACCTAAAGACTGCAAGTAATCTAACTTTTGTTCAATTCCTGCAATGTCTCCACCAAAAAAGTCGTTATTCCAAAACCCGTCGCCATCATATCCAGGAGTATCTTTCATACGTGGATTGTCAGGAAGTTGCGACCACTCCCGATACTCAATTGGCTCATTTCCACGCCCATATTCTTTCACTTTGTCGTTATTTGGATTTCCATTAAAGAAACGATCAGGGAAAATTTGATATACAACCGCCTGTTTCATCCAATCTGGCGTTTTATAGTTTGGGTCATATACAGTCAATTGGAATAATTCTGCGTTTTTATCTACCGCTCGTCCCCATTGACCTTCTTGTGTATCCTCACCATACTCTGCTTTAGCTGCACCGTCCATCGCGATAAATTTATAGCCATATAACCCTTTTTCTTCAGGAGTGAATGTCGCTTCCCAATATTCATCGTCTCCGATCACTCCTACTTTGCTCATCCCGTACAACTTCGCCGTTCCTGTCGTTGTATTCTTCACATACACGTTCGCTTTCGTTACATCGCCTTTTTTCGCAGCTAAACGTAACGTCACTTCCGTTCCTGCTTTCACTGCTCCAAACGGCTGACGATATAAAGAGTCCCACGTATTATGCTTTAAACGATCTTTGTCAACGTTGCCATCCGAACCTGTTGGACTGTAGTCTGTATATAACTCCTTTGTTTTTGCGTTAAAGAAGAACGTAATTGTCGTTTCTTCTAACACGTTTAATTTAGCATTATCTTGAGGATAACTTTCATCCCAACTATTCCCTAACGTCACTTTAAATTCATAGTTTCCTTTTGGTACACGAGCAGTAAATGTGTAAATGAAGTCGAAGTTATTATCGACTAAAAATGCACTCGACGTCTCTGGCGTCCAACCATCGACTTCTTTTTCATAGCCGATCGCAGGCAAAATCGTTCCGACTAATCGCGGCTGTTTTTCTTTTGGAATCGGCGTATACCACGTTGAATCAGCGATCGCATGAGTACTATCGTGGTAATAAAACGTTACTTCTGTCTCTTTTTCAAGCGTGAAAGAAATGTTTCCACCGTTCCGTCCACCTGCACCATAGTTTTCATCCCAGCTTCCGTTTATCGCGATTTTGTACTCATACGTACCTGCCGGGAGTACACCAGTGAACGTGTACAAGCCGTTTCCTTCATGCTTCATGACGGTAGCTGTCGCTGTCGGATCCCACTCTTTTTCATGCCCAAGCTCATTTTGTAAATTGCCAACGAGCGTCACAACACGCTCCTGCTGCTGAGCAGGTTGACCGACTACGACAACGCTATTTTTTCCGCCATATCCATCATCTGCTTCGTTGTTATTTAATGGATCTGTCATCCAATTTCCGTCTACAACAAATTTGTACATGTACGTTCCATCTGGAAGCGTTTTTGTTACTGACCAAATATGATCGCTTTCTTTCGTCAATTCAATCTTTTTCTCACCATCTGTTTGCCAGTCATTAAACGATCCGACCAGCAAAACAGACTGTTCTTCTCCCGTTCCAACGTAGCGAAATGTCACATCGTTTCCGTTGACAACAGGGCTTTGCACTGGTTCATTTGCGCGAACGATTGCGCTAAATGAAAACAACTGTGCAAAAAGCAAAAAGATTGAGAAATAAGCGACATACTTTCTCCATCTTCCCTTCACCATTTGCTCCTCCTTTATTTAAATTTTCTTTCAAGTGAAACCGTTTGCACAAAGGGGTATAACAGTAAGGGGGATGCAAACAGCTTCACTTACTAAGTATCGTACATAAAAAATTAAAAAATTTCAACAAAATATTTTTGAATTTTTTGCGTATATATACATGCACTTTAAAGTGATAACTTCTGTATGAACACCTTTTTACATGGTTATACTGCTCCTAAATACTCATGTGTAAAAGGAGCGGAAAGGACATGAAACGTCTTAAAATTACAAATGATCA
>NZ_JAHZOE010000022.1:0-38829 GCF_019448545.1 Anoxybacillus sp. ST4
TCTTCTGTTGGCAGGCGAAACGATCGATCGAGTTCTTTCCGCTACCTAGGGCATTTTCTATGACCGAAATGCCCTATTTGTGCTGGGCTTTTTTATACACTAGCACTGGGGTGAATAGTTACAAAAAAGGAGATGTAAAAGGCTCTTACCTTATTTTGAAAGCGATGCTTTTAAAACAAAAAGAGCCACCGAGCGAAAAATATTTGCCTGAACAACGAATCGCCTACTTATATTTCGTTGTGTCAATCGGCCTTGTCATTGTTACAGGCGTCATTAAAGTCATAAAGAACATCATGGGCGTGCAACCAACAAACGGAATTTTATTTTGGGGCGCACAGTTACACAACTTGGCAACAGTCATGGTCATCTTCGGTGTCATTATGCATTTAGCCGCATTTATCGTCAAAGAAAATCGCAAACTATTGCCAGGTATGTTTACAGGCTATGTGGATGAAGAATATGTAAAAGAACGCCACTCGCTCTGGTATAAAGAGTTGAAGAGAGAATATGAAAAGCAATCCTAGTGATGGGATTGCTTTTCTTATTACTGTATACGTTTCAATTGATTTTCCTCAACGACATATTTTCTTTTTTCGATCATTGTTCCGTCTTCTTTCATCTTCCTTAAGACAATGACATCTTGACCGTCATTTGTTTTACTTTGAGACGTTTCGTACACGTATCTCACACCTTGTTCCACCGCTTCACGCGTCCCTAGCCAATCGGGACATTGGTTCAAAAATGAGTCGCTACTAAGCATATGAAGAAAATGATTCATCGCTTGTACCGAAATGTTAAGCGGTTGCTTTTCCACATAAGATAGGCTCACTTTTGCATGCCGACCAATCTTTTTTAAATACTCCTGCGCCTGTCTTTCTTGTTGCTTAACAAGTTCATCATAATATTTATCTGCATATAACACCTTCGAGTGATATATTTTTGGAAACATTTTCTTAATTGACTCCACATACGCTTCTCCATCGAGCGGCTCTTCGTATGAGACAAGTTTGTACTGCCCGTACTCATCCTTTGAAAATGTCATCACAGTCGGAATCGCCCCGCTACCAGATACAACTGTAAATAAGCCGTCTTGGAATTCAAATACGCCAACACTCACAATAGCATATACGTCCACTTCATTCCCTCTTTGTTCTGTGTCGAGAATGATGTGTCCTTCGGCAATATATTCTCCCTGTCGATAAGACTTTCCATGTTCTTTAACAGCCCTGCTCACCGCTTTTTCAACGTCTGTAACGCCTTCTCGTATATATGAAGAGGAATCGATCTTTTTCTTAAAATCGTTTTTTTGGTAAAAAAACATCCCAGCGAGCAGAGCCGCGATCAGTAAACTAAAGATCGCCAGCAATTTTTTCATTCTCCATTCCCCCTCGTATACAAAAGTAATAAACGGTTACAAACTATACTCCATATGTCGTTTTGTCGCCTTCATTAACCGACCAACATATAAGAAGACGGGGAAACCGACTGATGTACATAGAGCTAATAAGCTAAAAATAATGATGTGATTTCCATAACCGAGATGTTCAAGCATCAATCCTCCAATCCAAGGACCAATGGCGTTACCTATGGCCGTAAAACCGATAGAACCAAAATATAATCCTTTCATCTGTTGAGGTGCAATTTGGTCAATAAATATGTCGACCATTGAAAACATCATCACCTCTCCTACTGTTAAAATAAACATAGAAAGAAATAACATCGGCACAGCAGTAAATAAACCAAATCCGAAAAGTCCGAATGACACCGCAACAATGCCGAACATAATCGACGTGAGCGCGGAATACCGCTTGCCGATTCTTGAAACAGGATACTGTATAATGAGTACAGTAATGGCATTAAAGACGATTAAATAAGAAAAGAGCTGTACACCATCCTGATATTGCGACAAATATTGCGGAATGGTTGAATTAAACTGCGAATACCCTGTGACACCGAGAATCATCCCGATTACAGCAAATAAAAACACACGATCGTTCCTTAATACGTTGACAGCATTGCGAAGTGTTACATGTTCGGATGTATCGCTATCGTTTTGGTCAATCGTATCGTTTGAAAAAAGAGCGACGAGCAAAATGAAGTAAAGAAAATAAACAAAAGCGGTAATAAAAAAAGCGGCTGTTGATGACGAACTGCCGATTTTCAACCCTACTAATGGACCAATCGCCGCCCCTACATTAATTGCTGCATATCGCAAGTTAAACACAAGCAATTTATTTTCTTGTTTTGTCACTTGCGACAACAACGCTCGCGACGAAGGTTCAAAAAACGAACGACATAAGCCGTTTAACGCATTTAACAGAAAAAACGTCCAAACGCTCTCCGCTGTCGCAAAACCAATAAACACGAACGTCCACATCAAAAGAGAAATTTTCATCACTTTCTCTCGCCCGTATCGATCGGAAACATACCCGCCAAAAAAACCACCAAACAGTCCTACAATCGAACTAATCCCAATAATTGCCCCTGCCAACGAAGCGCTGACTCCTTTTACGCTCGTTAAATAAATGGCTAAAAACGGAATGGTCATAAACATCGCCATTCTTGCAAATAATGTTCCGATAATAATTGTTACGCTGATCGGATGTAGTTTTTTTATATTCTCCATAATTCCCCTTCTATCATGAAAATGAACTTTATGTAAAATTATATTATAATTCACAATAAATTAAAAATATTTTAATAACATTGTAGTGAAGCGGAAAACATCATCATTACTATGCAGAAGGGCGATCTCACAAACGAAAAAGGAAAGGGGATATCCTTTCCTTTTTTTGTTATCAATATTTCTCTAATAGAACGATTGACCTTTTACAAACCACGTTCTAATTTCGCAACACACTCCACATGCATCGTATGCGGGAACATGTCAACCGGCTGGACTTCGATCGTTTTGTATCCACCGTCTTCTAATATGCGCAAATCTCGTGCGAGTGTTGCGGGATTGCATGAGACGTAGACGATTCGCTCCGGTTTCATGGTGATCATCGTTTGTAGCAATGATTCATCACAGCCTTTTCGAGGAGGATCGACGACGATACATTCAGCTCGCACTCCTTGCTCGTACCATTTTGGGATGATGACTTCCGCCTCTCCGACCGCAAATTCAACGTTTGTTATGCCGTTTAGTTCAGCGTTTCGTTTCGCATCGGCAATCGCTTCAGGAACGATTTCGACCCCGTACACTTTTCTCGCGTTTTTTGCTAAAAAGAGTGAAATCGTTCCGATGCCACAATACGCATCAATGACTGTCTCCTTCCCAGTCAACTCCGCGTATTCCAGCGCTTTTTCATACAGTACTTTCGTTTGCTCAGGGTTTACTTGATAAAAGGAGCGGGCAGAAATCGCAAACCGAATATCGCCAATGTAGTCATACATATATTCCGATCCCCAAAGCACACGCGTATGCTCTCCCATAATGACATTCGTCCGCTTCGGGTTTATGTTTTGCACAATGGACTTCACGTTCGGGACACGTTGTACAATTGTCTCAACGATTTTCTTTTTATGCGGCAACTCCTCTGTGCGCGTAATAAGCACGACCATCACTTCTTTTGTCGTTGCCCCGTAGCGTGCCATAATGTGACGAAGCACACCTTTATGCGTCTGTTCATTGTAGGCTGGGATGTTATATTGCTCGCAAATTTGTTTGACGGTTTGCACGACGATATCATTCATTTCTTGTTGGATCAAACAGGCGTCCATGTCGATAATGTCGTGGCTACGCTCTTTATAAAAACCCGCCACAAGCCCACCTTCACGCTCACCGACAGGTACTTGCGCTTTGTTTCGATACCGCCACGGATCGTTCATGCCGAGGACAGGGTGAACGGTCGCATGTTCAATTTTCCCGATGCGAGCGAGCACTTCTTTGACATGTTTATGTTTTGCTTTCAGCTGTCCCTCGTAACGAATATGTTGCAGCTGACATCCACCGCATTGTTTATAAATAGGACACGCTGCATCAATGCGATCTTCACTTTTTTCATACAGTTCGATCAAACGACCGAAACCGTACCCTTTTTTTACTTTTACTACTTTCACTTTCGCTTTTTCGCCGGGTAAACCGTTTGGAACGAAAATTGGAAAACCATCGATTTTCGCCACCCCTGCCCCGTCGTGCGTTAAATCTTCAAATACGACGTCATAATATTCGTTTTTTGCTACTGGTGCTTCCATTTGTCTTTCCCCTTCCGCGAAATGCTGTCAAGATTGTAGCATAGTCGAACAAAAAAGAACAGGTTCACTCCCCTGTTCTCATTTGCTCAGCTTTTTCTTTTGGAACAAATACGTTCATATGGCGATATAAGTTAACAAATTCGCCCGGAAGCATGCCGCCATACTCCCCGTCTAAATTAAGCTGCATGTTTTCTTCCGTGTACACTTTGACGCGGTTTGCTTTCGTATAAATGACGTGCGGGTCGTGAATATGTTCACCGCGCAAGGCGAGCGTTGCAATTTTAATAAATTCAGCTAAGTTCGTTTCTTTCAAAATGATTAAATCAAACATGCCGTCGTTTAACGATGAGTTTGGGGCTAATTTTTCAAAGCCGCCGACAGAGTTCGTAAGTGAAACGAGAAACAGCATGACAGCCCCTTCAAACATTTTTCCATCGTACTCGATTTTGACATGGACAGGGTGCAAGGAAGGAAGCATTTCAATTCCTTTTAAATAATAGGCGAGTTGACCAATCATCGTTTTCAGTTTGCTTGGCACTTCGTACGTTAATTCCGTCAAACGTCCGCCACCGGCAATGTTAACAAAATAATGCGTCTTTCCTTCGTTCGTTACCGCCCCAATATCAATCGGCACCGCTTCTCCGTGAATGATCACATCACACGCGCCTTCAATCGAGCGCGGTACACCGATCGCGCGGGCGAAGTCGTTCGTCGTTCCGACTGGAATAATGCCAAGGTTCGGACGATATGACGCATCAGCTAGCCCATTTACGACCTCATTAATCGTTCCATCGCCACCTGCGGCAATGACAAGGTCAAATTCTCGCTCAACTGCTTTTCTTGCCGCCTCTGTCGCATCCCCTGCCCCTGTTGTCGCATGACATGACGTTTCATATCCTGCTTGTTCTAACCGAATCAGTACATCAGGCAAATGCTTTTTAAATACTTCCCTTCCCGACGTCGGATTATAAATAATACGCGCTCGTTTCATCCCCATCATCCTATTTGTTTTATTTTTCCACTATTTAACATCATACCAAATTTTCATAACCATTGCAATGAACAAAAGAAAGCCGACTCAACGGAGTCAGCTTACATAAACATTTCATACCAAATTTTTATCACAGTCGCTACAATTAATACAAGCAAAATGTATTCGAGCGTTTTCGTATTTATTTTTTGACTTAGTTTTGCCCCGATAGGAGCAGCTAGTAAACTAGCAACAACCATCACGATTGACGGGACAAGAAGCATATGTCCACCCATCACTTTTCCAATCGTCGCCCCAATTGATGAAATGAACGTAATGGCTACAGACGAACCGATCGCGATGCGCGTCGGCACTTTTAAAATGACAAGCATAATCGGTACAATAATGAATGCCCCTGCCGCCCCAACGATGCCAGAAGCCACGCCGACAATAAAAGATAGCACAACTGCATATAGCCGATTAAATACCAGCTGCTCCGCTGATACGTCTTCACTCCCCTTCGGCTTTGGGAGAAACATTAATATCGCCGCAATTGATGCTAAAATGGCATACACGAAGTTAATGGTTTCATCAGCTAAAAACTTCGATCCATATCCACCGATAAAACTGCCGATGACAATCGCTGTTCCCATATAGGCAACGAGCCGAAACGATACGTATCCACCTTTTTTGAACACGATCAGGGCGGCAAGTGTCGAGAAAAACACTTGCACCGCGCTAATCGCAGCTACTTCTTGTGCCGTAAAAGCAACGAAGCCGAGAAGCGGAGGAATGTATAAAAGCATTGGATATTTAATAACAGAGCCGCCGATGCCAACCATTCCTGATAAAATGGAGCCAATTGCACCAATAAGAAAAAGAACAAACAAATAGGAAACTGTATATTCCATGATGAGACGCTCCTTTAGACTAAATCAGCAATATGATTTTTTAAGGCGTATTGAATGAGCTCGTGTTTTTCTTTAATACCGAGTTTTTGCATAATGTTCGTTTTATGATTTTCCACTGTTTTCGGGCTGATTTTCAACTTGTTCGCAATTTGGTTATTTGTGTATCCTAAAAACGTAAGCCGCACAATTTCTCGTTCACGATTCGTTAATGGAGATTTCGGCTCTTTTTCGGCAAACATTTTTTCAAGTCGCTCTTTAGGAATATGCGTGCGATAAAAACGTTTGCCGTGATAGACGGCTTGCAACGCCTCGTATAAATCGTTCGTCTGGCTATTTTTTAACAAATAACCGTGAATATGATATTGAATCGCTTTTTGCACATATATTTCCTCATCATGCATCGTTAAGACGATTACTTTCACGTCTTCTAATTCATCCATAATCGTTTTTGCAGTCGTAAATCCATCAAGCCCTGTCGGCATTGACAGATCAAGCAAAACGACATCCGGATGATGCTTCAATGCAAGCGTGATGGCATCACAACCGTTGCTCGCTTCCCCGACGACTTCCACATCGCGAAACCCTTCAAGAAGCAAACGAATGCCTTTACGAATTAAATCATGGTCATCAACGATCAATACTTTCATCCTCTCCGTCCCCCTTTAACGGCACGCGCACAAAAATTGTTGTTCCTTTCATCGGCATAGATGTAATCGTCGTTTCACCGCCAAGATGAAACACGCGTTCTTGAATATGTTTTAAGCCAAGTCCCTCGCGCTTTTCTTCAACGTGAAAGCCAACGCCGTTATCTTCAACGAACACTAGTAATTCTCGCTCCGTTTGTTCAATCGAAACACGCACTTCTGTCGCTTTCGCATATTTCATCACATTATGCAACGCTTCTTGAATAATACGATACAAATTAATTTCCATCGTTGGTGATAAACGTGCATATACGTTCGTTTGCAACGAAAATGACGTAGTTGGCATTTTCGATTGTAGCGAATGAATGAGCGATTGAATGGTCGGGATGAGCCCAAGCGCATCTAGACTTTTTGGGCGAAGTTGTTGCGCATATAGCTTCACATCTTCCATGACACGTCCGAGCTCTTCGCGCACTTCTTTGACATATGCATGAAGCTTCTCATCTTGCACACGTTGAATAATATTATCTAATGCGATGGAAATGCTGTAGAGCGATTGGCCGACACCATCATGCAATTCTTGTGCTAGACGTTTATGTTCCTCTTCTTTTGCTTCCGTTAGTTTTTTTACCATCCATTTTGAACGGCGCGCCTCTTCTTCTTTTTTCTTTGCCGTTTGATCGCGTAAAACAAGCAAGTAATATTTCGCATCGTCTTGTTCAAGGATGAGTGCTGTGCTCATTTCTACATCGATGAAATGTCCATGATACGTCGGCATTTCTGATAAAAAATAAGGCACTTCCTCTGTTGAAATTAAATAGCAGCGCTCTTCGCCTTCTTTCACATCACGCTGTTGGCAAAACGAGCAATACGGCACTTTGTCGCCAAGTTGCCAGCCGGTAAGCCGTTTGGCAGCCGGATTCATCTCTACAATTGTTCTTTCATGATTCATGACGATAATTCCGTCTTGAATGTATGCAAAAATTTTATCTAAAAACCGCATGTCCTCACCTCTCTTCCATTATAAAGAAAAAAAGAAGAAAGATGAAAAGAAAGGACTGACAACGTCAGCCCTTATGATTGCTTCACAACCGGAAGCTTTTCTCTCGTCCACGCTAAGTATCCGCCTTTTAAGTTGAGCACTTGTTTCAAACCTTTTGCTTGTAAAATGCTTGCGCCAATGGCTGAACGCGCACCCGAGCGACATTGAACAACGTATGTTTTGCCTTCTGGAATTTCATCGAGGCGGTCTGCAAGTGTGCCAAGCATCATATGGTGGGCTCCTTCAATATACCCTTCGTCCCATTCTGCTTGATTGCGTACATCAATAAGGTAATAACGGTCATCTTTTAAATATTGTTGTAGTTGATGTACATCAATTTCTTCGTAGCTCTCCACTTCACCATCTAATGCGACGGATGGCTCGATGTATGCGACAACGCGATCCAATCCAATGTAAGCGAGCGCTTTACGAATCGCTTGCACCTCCTGTTCGTTCGCGATTAACACGATATCCTGGTCATAACTAATTAACCAACCTGCCCAGTTTGTAAATGACTTGTTAAACGGGATGTTGATTGCTCCTGCGTAATGTGCATTCGCAAATTGTTCGGACGGACGAACATCTAAAATGAACGCGCCGTTTGCTTTATATGCGTCGAGTTGTTCACGCGTTTGCAACACTGGCACTTCTTCTTCACTTAAATAGGCAGGACCGATTTTGTTTACTTTTTTCATCATCGCAAAATATTTTGGAGGCTCTGGTTGACCTGTAAGCAGTAGCTTCACAAATTGTTCCTCATCTTCGATTTTTAACGCCCAGTTGTTTAACTTTTCATATCCAACAGTTGAAACTGGAACAGCCCCAAGCGCTTTTCCGCACGCGCTTCCTGCTCCGTGTGCCGGCCATACTTGCAAGTAATCTGGGAGCGCTTTAAATTTTTTCAGCGATTGGAACATTTGGCGTGCCCCTACATCAGCTGTGCCGACAACACCTGCCGCCTTTTCAAGCAAATCTGGACGACCGATATCGCCAACGAAAACGAAATCGCCTGTAAAAATCCCCATTGGCTCTGTTGAACCGCCGCCTTTATCTGTTAAAATGAACGAAATATGCTCTGGTGTATGTCCTGGAGTGTGGAGCACTTTGAACTCGACGTTTCCAACAGTAAAGATGTTTCCTTCTTTTACAAGTTCGTAATCGACTTCATCTAAATATTGATACTTCCAGTTTGCATCCCCTTCGTCAGATAAATAAAGCTTTGCTCCACAACGTTTCGCTAGTTCTTTCGCCCCTGAAATGAAGTCTGCGTGAATATGTGTTTCTGTTGCCGCAACGATTTGTAATCCTTCTTTTTTCGCTGTATCGATATACCAATCGACATTGCGACCCGGATCGACAACGATCGCTTCTCCGGTTCGTTGACATCCGACTAAATAAGACATGTGCGCTAACTGCTCATCGAAAAATGAACGAAATAACATATATATCCCCTCCAATTTATTTATGTTTATTTGCTACATCAAGTAGCGTTTCGATATATTTAAACCCATCTTGAATAAGTGGGTGTTTTAACAAGCGGTACATGCGTAATAGTGATACAGGAGACGAATCGCGTTCGCGTTGAAAACGTTCGTTTGTTTCTTTTAAAATGTTGAGTCCCTTTTCAATTGGGACAATATCTTTTGTACCTTGTATCACGTACGCCATCGACTCGCGATCATCGATCACGCTTGTCGCAAACGAAAGGAATTCTTCTACTTTTTGCAACCATTGGACGAGCGTTGGCAACAGTTGAACGAGCGTCGCAAGCGCTTCAAGATGTTCCGTTGTCAGTCGAAATGGTGCTGCTTTTTCCTCAAATTCTGTAAATAAAGCTTCCAGCGATTGCTTATCATTCATCACATGTTGAACAACCGCTATTTTTTCTTCTACCGACTCCATCGCATCTTTTAGTTGTGGGAGTTTCTCAATAAAGTAACGAAGCGCTTCTCGTTGTTCATCGTTTTCGAGTAATTGTAACATGTTACCTCCCCCTCTACATCAACCCTTTTAACATGCCGTTCCAGTAAACGATCGGTAATAAATTTCGTTTCATAATATACATGCTCATCCGCTCTTTTGACTGATCAAACGGGAACGTTTCTTGCGGATTTTTATCATAATCAAACTCAGCTAGCACAAGCTTGTTATAACCTGTTACGAGCGGGCATGAGGTGTAACCGTCGTAACGCGCTTTTAACGGTTTTTCGTTCATAAGCGCTAGTAAATTTTCCGCCACAACAGGAGCTTGCTTTCGAATCGCCGCACCCGTTTTAGATGTCGGTAAGTTTGTGCAATCACCCGCACCAAATACATTTTCATACGTTTTATGTTGTAACGTATACGGATCGACATCGACCCATCCTGCCGCGTCGGCTAACGGGCTTTTTTGAATAAAGGATGGCGGTCCCATCGGCGGTGTAACGTGAATCATATCGAAGCTTAATGTAAACCGCTCACCTGTATCAAGATGTTCAAATGTCGCTTTTTTCGCCTCTCCATCAATTTCAACTAATTCGACACGATATTTCGTTTCAATTTGTTTTCGTTGAATGACTTGCTCAAGCGTATCAGCATATCGCTTCACTGCAAAAATGTTTGGCAACCCTGAAGCGAAAATCATATTCGTTTGTTCGCGCACACCGGATTGTCGGAAATAATCATCAGCTAAATACATAATTTTTTGTGGGGCTCCACCGCATTTCACTTGTGTGCTCGGCTGAGTGAAAATGGCTGTGCCACCGCGGAAATTGCGAATGTTTTCCCACGTGCTCTGCACATAATCGTATGAATAATTGCTGCAAACACCGTTTTTGCCGATCGTTTCTTTCAGTCCTTTAATTTGATCCCAATAAATTTCAACACCAGCTGCTACAACTAAATAGTCGTAACGAACGATTGATCCTTCTTTCGTTTTCAACATATTGTCTTCTGGTGAGAACGTATCGACCGCTTCTTTCAACCATCTCGCTCCATCTGGAATAAGCGATGCTTGCTCGCGAACGGAGTCTTCTACTTTGGCTGCACCACCGCCAACGAGCGTCCAAAGCGGTTGATAATAATGCTTATCGGATGGATCAATCACTAACACTTGTCCATGCAGTTGCCGATTTTTTCTTAATAGCCGTGCCGCAATAGAAATGCCTGCAGAACCTGCTCCAACGATTGCTACTTTTACATCATAGACGTTCGCCATCGTTCATCGCTCCTTTTGTATCCGCTTTCAATTTTGTTTTCCTAACTTAATTACATTGTATATGTTGTTAACTTATATACCCATAGGGGATTTCCCTTATCTTTTTCATCCATAAAAAAAGAGCGGTCGACGCCGCTCTATGCTTTATACCATTGGTCATTCATTTGCACACCTGCCGCTTTTAGTAACGTATATACCGGGCAGCGCGCTTCCACTTTTTCTTTTAACTGTTGGATGCGCTCTTCGCTTTCACTCGTTTTGACTGCTACTTCCACAGACACATGTTCAAAATATGGACGCACGGATGAATCTCCCATAAACCCGCGTGGATCAAATTGTCCTTTTACCGTGAACGTCATGTCTTGTAAATCGAAATTCATCTCCCTCGCAACGACATGGGCCGTCACATTTTCGCATGCAGCCAGCGCACCTAGCACCATTTGAAGCGGATTTGCTCCTAGATCTTGACCGCCCATTTGTTTTGCCTCGTCTATTACGAACTCATGTTTTCCTGCTTTAACGCGTGTTGTCACTCCTTCGACTGTTGCTTGAATGATAAATGTCATTTTATTCATCATGATCAGCTCCCTTTCTTCGTTGTTTTATAATTGTTTAAACCAATATCGGCTTGCCATTCTTCCATAGTAAGCAATAGACTGCTGTTGAACAATAAAAGCGAGCGTAACGATCAGTGCAGCCTCAGCACCGAAAGACGTGGCAGCTAAGCCAATCGCAATTGATAAGTTGCGTAAAACTGTGCCATTTACGAGCGCAATGCCGTCTTCACGGTTGAAAAATTGTTTAGCTACAAATGTGCTAATGACGTAGTTAATCAAATAGAAAAGCAACAATACCCCCAATGCGATGACAATAAGCTGCAAGTTCGCTACAATCATTTTCGCTCGCATGCTCATGCTAACGAACACAACATATAACATGCCCCAAATACTTAATGGAGCGAAGTTTGGCTTCACATACTTTTGAAATTGCTCTGGCGTGTATTTTTTCATCAACCATTTAAATGTCATGTGTCCAAGAACCATCGGCACAAATACAACAAGCAAAATCGTACGGAATGTTTCGATGACGTTAATATCGACGTATTTTCCGACCATTGCTAGCAAATACCAAGGTGTCAATAAGGAGCCGAGCACGAGACCAAACACGGTCAGCTTAACAGCTGCGGTCATATTTCCCTTTTGAATGGCCGTCCACGAAATCGTCATACCACTTGTCGGCAACAGCGCTGACAATGCAAGTCCCGCGAACATGATCGGATGATTGTGCAACATCGTCTTCCCAATGAGAAAAGCAACGAGTGGAATGATAGCAAAATTAATTACGAGAGACGCAAACAATATTTTCTTTTCTTTTAAATGAGTTAATTCCTTCCATTTAAAACCAACCATCGTTGCATAAATCATCACGATTGTCGCTAGCAAAATGGTTGACTTCAAAAAGCTCGTATCGACAAACGTTCCAACGATAAATCCGAGCAACAACGTCACTGGAACACTAATGAGTAAATATGTTTGTGGAAAAAAATATAGTTTTTTCATCGTATCCCCCTTTCTATTATACCCATATAGGTATCTCAATAAATACTATAAGGGGTATATAAAAACTTTGCAACCTTTTTCACAAATTCGTCATATTGTTATCGCTTTCACATATAGTCTTCCCTCCTCTCTGCTTTTTATGACGTTTTCACCCATTTTTCATCGACATTTGATATGATGAAAGAAAAAAGGTGATGAAGATGAAAGTTTTGCTTGCAGAAGATGACGTATATTTAGGGGAACTCATCGTCCATTTGTTAAAGAAAAAAGGGATCGAACAAATAGATTGGGTGCAAGAAGGTGAAGATGCCTATGATTATGCCCTTGCTTCGTTTTATGATGTCATCATTTTAGATTGGATGTTGCCAAACGGCGATGGCGTAAGCGTATGTAAACGTTTAAGGAAAAACGGTTACCATGGAGCGATTTTAATGTTAACCGCGAAAGATGCCGTCCAAGATCGTGTTGAAGGATTAGAAGCAGGAGCGGACGATTACTTAGTGAAACCGTTTGAAGTCGATGAGCTCATGGCTCGACTTAAAGCGTTATCGCGGCGCACGTTTGCACCGATTCAAGAAGAAATAATCCGCTGGGGAGCGTTTGAAGTGAATCGGACAAGTCATGCGCTGACGAAAAACGGAAAGCAAATTATATTAACGCCTCGTGAATTTCAACTGCTTGATTTATTATTGCAAAATAAAGGGCGTGTGTTAACGCGTGACATGATTCTTGATCGCATTTGGGGCTATGATGCCGACGTGTCGATGAAAACAATTGATGCAACCGTTAAGTTGCTGCGCAAAAAAATTGGCGATGAACACCAACAACTCATTAAAACGGTGCGTGGGGTGGGGTATACCATTGAAAAATAGCATTCAATCTCTTTTCAGCCATTTTGATATGTTTCGCCGCACACAATGGCGATTAACCGCAACGTATAGCGGTATGTTTATCGCTTTTTTAGCCATTTTTATTGCTGTTGTGTCTTTCCTTATTCATACGGTTATTACAAATGATCAAGAACGACGTATTCGTACGCTTGCTGAACAAGAAGGACAAACTATTCAAAATATGTTGACAGAACAGTCATTGATCGGCTGGCCTACCGATCAAAATGTCATCTTTTTAAGCGAAGATCAACTATTTTTTTACGTCATTGATACACATGGACGATTGATGATGGGAGATGAAGTAAATAAAGGATTGCGTCCACTCCTTCTTTCAACCCTTCAACCGTGGACACCAGAAAAAAACGAATTAAAATATGTAGAGATTCACGTCCCCCATCACCGCCATGAATTAAAACGCTTCCGTGCAGACACATTGAAAATATTAACTGTCGCTCGCCCGGTCATTGTTGAGCGGCAGCTCGTCGGTGTTTTATATGTCGGTATGGATGTGACAAGCATGTTTCGTTTGCTGAAATGGTCTACATTCATTTTATTAGGTCTCGGGGTTCTATTTATTGCGGTGGCCGTCGCTTTTAGTTATTTTATGTCCAAACGAGCGCTCATCCCCATTCAAGATGCTTACAATCGGCAACGTCAATTTGTGGCAGATGCTTCCCATGAGTTGCGCACGCCGCTTAGCGTCATTTTTTCCTCTGTTGAAGCGTTAAAAATGGATACGTCATTAACATCCGATGAATTTAGCCGAAAAACGATCGAACGTCTAGGGGATGAAACGAAACGAATGACAAAGCTCATTAACGATCTTCTCACCTTGGCGCGAACAGACGATGCAAAGCTACAAGTCGAAAGAAAACCGTTTGATTTGCGGGCATGTGCGGAACGTACGCTACAATCGTTACAAGAACTCGCAAGCACAAAACGGATTGCCCTTAATTTTCATGCTCATGAACAAATTGAATTTTTGGGGGACGCCGATAAATGCACGCAACTATTATACATTTTGCTTGATAATGCAATCAAATACACACCGGATGGAGGGACAGTTTCCCTTTCGCTATCCCAACATATAACGAAACAACGGAAGGTTGTCACAATTTCTGTAAGTGACACAGGCATTGGCATTGCCCCTGAACACCTTCCTCGCATTTTTGATCGTTTTTATCGTGCCGATAAAGCACGAACGCGTCAAATTGGTGGGCACGGACTTGGACTTTCCATCGCAAAATGGATTGTCGAAGCACACGATGGAAACATTCAAGTACAGAGCGAAGTGGGAAAAGGAACGACATTCACGATCACTTTTCCGAATGATAAACGTGCGTAAATATGTTGCACGTTTTTTTTCTTTTTCACCTAATTTTCTCTTTTGGCTTGTACAATACAAACTGTAGATCACAAAGGAGGTGGAACAATTGAAAAAGCGGACAATTTTCTTTCTGCTAGGTGGGGTGATCGTTGTCGCTATATTGGCGCACATCGCCACCTATTTGATGCACATCGGTTGGAGCGGACGCATGCCAGGGGCACATATGATGGAAATGGGGAAACACCATCGAGCATTCGGCCATCATGGTCCGCGAATGATGCAACCGCACGGCATGCCGATGTTTGGATGGGCATCTTTACTCATTCAACTCGCTCTCATCATCATCGGATGGGTGATTTGGAAAGCAACGAAAGGCGCTGGTAAATGGATTGGTGGTGCGCTAATGGCAATTGGGCTCGTCGCACTTTTACCGAAAGTGTTGCTCGCCGTCCTAGCGATCATTGCAGCGTACGTTTTATTAAGAGACAAAACGAAGCCTGCACTTGAATTTGAACCGTTTGTCCCACCTATTCAAAACGATAGCTTTTTGGATAAATGGGAAAAAACAATACAAAAGGAGGAAAAGTAATATGGGCATTTTAAAACGCGTCAAACATGTCGTCCTTGCAGACTTGCATGACATGATCGACAAGTGCGAAGATCCGATTCGCATGACAAAACAATACATTCGTGAGCTAGAAGAACAAATTGAAAAAGCGCAACAAGCACTTGCACAACAGTTTATGTTGGAGCAAAAGTACGAACGTCTTATCGCGGATGCGAATGAAATGATTGAAAAGCGGGCTCGCCAAGCAAAGTTAGCTGTTGAAAAAAATGAAGAGCCAATCGCAAAAATAGCTCTTCAAGAAAAAATCGCCTATGAAAAAAAATTAGAGCTATATACGCAACAATACAACACATTGAAAGAAAAAACAACCGTTTTAACGGAAAAAGTAAAACAACTATACGAAACATATGAGCAACTGAAAGTGAAACAAATGCAGTTAATGACGCGTTTTTATGTTGCTGAGACAATGAAACAAATCGATGAATCGATCGCATCTTTCCGTTATGATCATGTCGTCAAAGGTTTTGCGCGCATGGAGGAAAAAGTGATGTTTCTTGAAGCGGAAGCAAAAGCTCGCTCGGTCATGCAAATGATTCCCCCTCAATCGTTTGATGCGGAAGTCGAGCAACAATTGAAACAATTAAAAAAGGAATAATATAAAAGGTGTCCGCGGTTGGACACCTTTTATACGTCTATGTCGTCCATTCATCATGAATGATTCCAACAAGCTTCCATTGACCGTTTTCTTGTTCAAAAACAAGGCGCAAACTTCGCCAATCCATGCCGTTATATTGCGGGTCAAAACCTGTAAAGTGAAACTCAATGAATGAACTGTTCGAATATACTTGTTGAATATTGTTAATCATATTCCCTGTTCCAACGACGACGTTATTTCCGATCATATGTGGATTCGCAAAGTCTACATCATAGACGAAGCGATCAAAATAATCTTGAAAAGTGAGCTGAATCGGGTCACCTGAACCGTCATATACGCCCCACTGATACACTTGTGTCGAAGATAAAAGGGAAGGAAGTTGAGAAGCAGAAAATTGCAAATCGTTTTGAACGTCGACATGTCCATATGGACTAAAGCGCACACCATTGGAGTGAACATAAGAAGCGAGTGCATTCATATCTTTATTTTTTAAGGCGGTCACAGCATCTAACGCAACAGATAAAAGAGAAGAAGAAAGGACTTGTTTTTCTTCGGTTTTTAATTGCTCGTTTTCTTTTTGAAGCTGCTTATTTTTTTCTTGCAGTTGTTCAATTTCCAATTGTTGTTTTTCAATTGTTTGTTCTAACTGTTTCATATTCGATTGGTCTTGCTGGTTCGTACACCCTGCAAGCAAAATAATAAAGCTAATAACGACCCGTTTCACCGTCTCACATCCCTTTTTCTTTTAGTATATCACCTACACAAAAAAATAGATGCCTGCATTTCGGCATCTAGCTCACTTTTTCTTGTTCTCTTTCTTTCAAAAACGCAATGAAACAGTCGACCATTTGGGCATCCCATTGCGTTCCTCGACCATCTAATAAAATCGACATCGCTTTTTCTACGTTCATTCCCTTTCGATATGGGCGGTCAGATGTCATCGCATCAAACGCATCAGCCACCGCAATAATGCGACCAAATAACGGAATGTTCTCTCCCTCTAATCCATCTGGATACCCTTTACCGTCTAACCGTTCATGATGAGAACGAATGCCTGGAAGCAAATCCTCTACTTCCTCAATCGGCTGCACTTGTCGAATGATGTTTTCACCGAGCACCGGATGTTTTTTAATCCACGCGAATTCTTCATCCGTTAATTTCCCGTCTTTTAATAAAATATGATCAGGAATACCGATTTTCCCAATGTCATGCAAAATAGCAGAACGATATAAACGAACAAGCTGTTCAACTGTCATTCCTAAGCGCTTTCCAATTTCTACAGCATATACAGCAACGCGCTGTGAATGACCTGCCGTATACTCATCGCGCGCATCAAGCGCTGTCGTCATAACCGAAATGAAACTATTTAATAATTGCTTATTTTTCTCATCACGTTCAACAATCGCATCAATCATATGATTAAACCCGTTTGTTAGCTGTGAAAATTCATCAATATATACGTTATCGCACATGAGTTCATACTCTTTTCTTTGTACACGGCTCATGTATTGAAGCAAATCTTCAATGCTTCGCTCCACATCTTCTGATAAAACACGCGCTGCAAATAAAGAAAACATAATCGAAATAACTAATACGACAATCGTCCACGTCCAATAACCCGAGAACGTATTTTTTCCTTCCGCAAAAAGCTTTACTTCTGTCGCTAATACAAACAATAATACAGGGAAAACACCGATGAACAATACACTTATACCAATTTTTAGTTTCATTGGAACATATACGACGTTTGTCGCTCGAATAGCTTCATCGAACCCGTTCTCCCTTCCGATTCGCATCATCTCTTGAATGAGCGGGCGCATCGTGCGCAACGTTAAAAAAAACTCAATCATTGCGTGAAGCATCGCTATCAACAACGCACCGCATAAGGCATAAACAACGTACATATATGGAATGCGAAGCACGTCGATCCAAATGAGTGAAACAGTCAGTGCAACAGCTGGAACGGAAAGTCCTAAAAAGTGCGGGAGAGCGATCCGCCTCACTGTCAGCAACGGAAAACGCTTTGCCCGGACAAGCGCCCAATAAAACTGTTCTTCTGCCACTTTCGCCTCATAAAAAACAGAGCGAATGGGGGCGATATCTTTTTGGAAGGCACGATATTCAATAAATAGCATGATACAAAACGAAAAAAATTGAATGAGCAATAACATAAGCAAATCTACTTGCCGAATGTTTAAAGCCATCACCATTAACGTGCTACCAACACCAATCACTGCTAAAATCGAACCAATAGTGTAATTAACAAACAACTTTCTCAACGTTTCCTCATACGTACGCAAACCCGTCCCTCCTCCCTGTTCTTTTTTTATTATAACAAGAATAATAGAAAATACGAGACGATCCTTTCTTTACACACAATTCATAAAAATTCTGAAAAAATAAACATAATATTTACAAATTATACAAAACGATTAAACTACATTAACATTTCCCTTCTATAATTACCCTTGTTGATATATGAACCTAGGAGGGAAAAACATGTCCGCTAAAAAAGTGCTCGCACACACGCTGATTGCATCAGCCGTTCTCGCCTCGCCGCTTATTCCGAGAACAGAATGGAGCGTTGAAGCAAAAGTCGTTCAAAAACAAACTGTTCAAAAAACAAATTGGAGCGTAAACGGAACGGTAATGCCTATTTCCGCCACGACGGTTTCGGGTGGGAACTGGATCGTATCCGCTTCTGAGCTTTCTAAATTGCTAGGAGCTACATATTCTTACGACAAAAAAACGAAAACGTATAAGATGACGAAGAAAGGGACAGTTGTTCAAGTCAAAGTAAATGACAAAGTTGCTGTAATGAACGGAAAAAAGGTGACGATGAACGTTGCACCTCAATTGATAAACAACATCTTATATGTCCCAGCTGTAGCTGTTGTTCAGGCGTTCGGAGGTCAGTTGCAAACAAATGCTAGCCCTATTCTTCTTTCTACAAACGGGAATATAAAAACAAACAAGGTGTCTGTTTCAGTTGACGGACAAGCAACCCAATTACATGCGATAACAGTCGATCAAAAAACTCTTTATTCTCTGTCTGATCTCGCCAAAACATTTGGCGTGGCGATGAATGTTGATGGAAAATCGAAAACTATTACATTAAGCGGAAAAGGAAAGAAAGCTACTTTTCTTCTTCATCAACCAGGTTCGTCTGTCGTCAAAGTAAACGGCAACTTTTATGCTGACTTACATGGCGCAGTGACAAAATTAGGTGGAGAAATGGAAAAAGGCGCTACTTTATTTATTGCAACGAACGGCTTTTTAAAAGGCTTAAACTTTAACCCTCAATGGTTGAGCAATGAATATGTCACCATTACAAATGAAAACGATGAACCTGTGTCAAAAGTTGTTCACATCCCTTCTCGCAAAGTTATAGCAACTATTTTAAACGGAGATCTCTCTTTATCTCCTGATAGAAAAAAAGGCGCATATGTCGATGATAACGGACAGTTATTTATTGTTGATTTAGCTACAAAAAAAGCAACTGCACTCGGTACGGATGACGATGTAAAAGTCGAGCTGACATGGGCACCAGACGGATCATCAATTTACTTTTTCAAAGGAAATAACAGCGATGTCATCGCATCAATCAACGTGCAAACTGGAGAAATAACAAAAATTGTTGATGATAAAGTGAAATACAAATCTGATCTTCGTCTATCGGCAGACGGTACAAAACTAATGTATACAGCCGCAAAGGAAGCGAAAGCAAACTACACGGATGAATCGAAAACAGAAATCGACACAATCGATACAACGGGCACAGAACCACAACTGTATGTCGTTGATTTAACGTCACAGCAAAAAACGCCAACAGCTGTGACAGCAGATACAAATAACAAAACATTTTCTTTCTTCGCTGGTGATGCGATCGTCTATTTAAGCGCAAATTCAGATGATGAGAGTGAACTTCCCGTATTAAAAGCGATTGTTGGTGGGCAAGAGAAAAACATGGCAACAACGATGAATATTACTTACGTTGCTACAAAAGGAAATATCGTGTTTGTGTTAGTAGAAGAGAAAAACGGATCGTACTCGATCTATCGTGCGACAGCGCCACAGGCACAGTGGACACGCATATTTAACACAAAAACAACAATAACAGCGATTGCCCCTTCTCCATTCGGTAGTGAAATAGCCGTCACCGTTCCAACAGATGAAGGAGAAAAGATCGCTGTTCTAATAAATAACAAACTTATCGACATAACAAAATAATAAAGAGGTGGAAAAAAGTGAAGTCATTGTTTAAAAAATTATCTTTTGTCGCATTATCGTCCGCTTTATTATTCGGCTCTTCTCTTGGTTTAACAGAAAAAGCAGAAGCTGCACAAGCAACAGGAAAAGTGGTTGTTGCTGGTTCGTCTGCATTGCTTCCGTTAACGCAACAGGCAGCAAAAGAATTTAAAAAAGCGAATCCAAAAGTATCGATCTCTGTTTCAGGTACAGCGTCTATTGTTGGTCCGCAATCCGTTTCTAAAGGATCCGCAACGATCGGGGCTTGTGACTGGGATGCGACAAAGCCAGTACCTGGATTTAACGCGTTCAAAGGCTTGAAAGCTTATCCGATCGCGGTCATTCCTTTTGCAACGATCGTTCATAAAAGCAATCCTGTGAAAAACTTAACGACAAAACAACTGCAAGATATTTTCGCTGGTAAAATTACAAACTGGAAAGAAGTTGGCGGAAAAGATGAGCCGATTATCGTAATTAACCGCGTACACGGATCTGGAACGCGCGTCAACTATCAAATGAAGGCGTTAAAAGGGTCATCATTTATGACAAAAGGAGAAAATTACAAAGAAGTGCAGTCAAACGGTAACATGATTCAAGCCGTTGCTACAACTCCAAATGCGATCGGTTACACAGACCTTGCTTATATTAAAGGGGACATTAAAGCGGTAGCATACAACGGTATCGAGCCAACGGTTCAAAACGTAACGAGCGGGAAATACCCTGTTTGGGGATACGGATACTTGTTAACAAAAGGGGAAGCTACTGGAGCGAACAAAGCGTTTATCCAATATATTCAAAGCAAAAAATTCCAACAAGGCTCATTAAAAAAATTGAAATTTATTCCAATTACAGCGATGAAAAAATAATGATTTAGCCTCCTTTTATGAGGGGGCTTCTTTTATATAGATCCAAAGGAGGCAATTGACATGGCACTGCCTGCATCAGAAGTTCGCACGCAACACGAACAACAAAAGAAAAAACACTGGTCGATGAAATATATGAAAAATAAGCTATTCGGCTATGTTTGTTTATCTAGCGCATTATTTCTCGGCATCGCTCTGTTTTCAATCGTCATTTTCATTAGCCAGACAGGTTTTCTCGTATTTAAAGACGTATCGTGGAAAGAGTTCTTTTTCTCTGCTACATGGGAGCCGTATGAAGGAAAATATGGAGCGGCAGTATTTATTGCCGGCACACTATATTTAACTTTCTTAACATTACTCATTTCTACTCCAATTGCATTAGCTGTTGCTATTTTTATTGCCGAAATCGCACCGAGTTGGCTAAAAAACGTAATGCGTCCTATGCTTGACTTGCTCGTTGGCATTCCATCTATCGTGTACGGCTACTTAGGTTTAACTATTTTGTTGCCTTTCATTCGAGAAAAAACAGGAGCACTCGTAGGGGATGGATTTTTGGCAGCCGCACTTGTGTTAACGTTGATGATTTTGCCAACGATTACTCGTATTTCTGATGATGCCATTTGTGCCGTTCCAAACTATTTACGCGAAGCTGGTTACGCCCTCGGGAGCACAAAGTTACAAGTCATTTCTCGTATCGTCCTTCCTGCTGCTCGTTCAGGTATTTTTACAGCGATCATTTTAGGCATGACGCGAGCGATTGGGGAAACGATGGCTGTCGTTATGGTCATTGGAAATACCGCTCAATTCGGTTGGGACTTAATCACCCCAACATCCGTTTTAACAAGTAATATCGTCATGCAAATTATTAACGTGGAATTCCATTCTACGTGGAACTACGCCCTTTACATGATGGCATTTTTGTTATTGTTTATTTCACTCGTTTTGATCGTTATTATTCGCAAACTTCGTCCAAAAGGGGAGTAACACATGAAAGACTCGTTATTTCATCACCATCGTAAAGCGATCACAAGCGCCATGTACAAAAATCGTCTGTTTCACATTTTCGTTACCATCGTTACCGTAACGACGTTTCTGTTCATTATCGCGCTACTATATACGATTTTAGGGAAAGGTTTGCCAAAACTATCGGTGGACTTCTTGTTAAAATTGCCTGATGAATTGGAAGCTGGCGGTGGAATCGGCCCGTTTTTATTCAACTCTTTTTACGTTCTTATTTTATCTTTACTCTTATCTTTACCTATTGGCATCGGAGCTGGTATTTTTCTTTCAGAATATGCACCGAACAATCGTTTTACGGAATTTGTGCGCACATGCATTGAAGGCTTAGCCTCTGTTCCTTCCATCGTCTTCGGTTTGTTCGGATACGTGTTGTTTGTTGAGTATGTTGGCATCGGTTTAACGATCATCGGTGCTGCAATCACACTTGCGTTATTAAACCTACCTGTACTCGCCCGCGTCACAGAAGAAGCTATTCAAGCCGTACCGAAAGACATTCGCGAAGCATCGCTCGCCCTCGGAGCAACGAAATCGCAAACGGTGTTGAAAGTTGTACTGCCCGCTGCATTAAACGGTATTTTAACCGGCATTAGCCTCGTCGCGTGTCGCGCCTTTGGTGAATCTGCCATCATTATTTTGGCAGGCGGAACATCGACATCAGGATTTATGTGGGATTTTAACTTGCTATCGCAAGGTGGGACGCTTCCTGTTCATTTATGGTATGTACAATCCGAAGCGCTTGTCCCAGACGCAAAAGAAATTGCGGAGAAATCAGCAGCCATTCTCGTTCTTATCGTTCTCATCATCAGCTTTACAGTTCGTCTGCCAATATGGATACAAACGCTCGTAACAAAATTAAAAGCAACCCCTCGCAAAAGTTAAGCGAGGGGTTGTGTTTTAATGCGCCGCATGACCAGATGTTAACACCCAAATCGATCCTGCGACAATGACAATCGCGACGAACACCGCATATGCCATATTAATGACGTTCGTTTTTCCGTCTTCTCCTTCTGTTACGTGCATAAACATAAATAGTTGCAGTCCGGCTTGAATGACCGCGAGCGAGCCGATGATCCACATCACAATGGTATACGATACGTTCATTTTCAACGCAACAAACACGGCGACAAACGTTAAAACTAACGAGAACAAAAATCCAACAACGTGACTAATGGGATATTTGCTTTTATGTTCCATTTACGCCACCATCCCTTTTAAATAGACGAACGTAAAAATAAAGATCCAAACGACATCAAGGAAATGCCAATATAAGCTAATAATAAACATTTTTCTTGCCGTAACTGGCGTCAAACCGCGTTGAAGGAGTTGGATAATGAGCATAATCGCCCAAATAATTCCAAAAGTCACATGCGCTCCGTGCGTGCCGAGCAGCACGAAAAAGCTTGATAGAAACGCACTCGTTTGCATCGTTGCTCCTTCATGCACGTAATGAATAAACTCGCGAATTTCCATAAATAAAAATCCTGCCCCTAATAAAAGGGTGATAATAAACCAAGCGAGCAGTTTTTTCATATCGCGTTGTCGCATGAAAAAGACAGCTAGCCCACACGTGAAGCTACTCGTCAACAACAACAAAGTTTCGATCAGGACATCGTTTAGCTTAAAAATATCGCTTGGTGTTGGGCCACCGGCATAGCGGTGACCTAATACACCATAGACGGCAAACAACGTCGCAAATAGCACAATTTCTGCCCCGAGAAAAATCCAAAAACCTAAAATATTTAAACGGTTTTGTTCCGTTTGATATTCGAGTGGAAGCGAATGATTGACGTTAGCCGACATGGTTTTCCGTCCCCCCTTCTACATTTCTCCACGTACGCTCTATTTGTTTAATCTCATCAACGCTTACATAATAGCCATCATTATAATCAAATGAACGAATGACAAGCCCGATGACAATACCAATCGCCGCAACAGCTGCTGCGATGTGCGCTTCAAAGACGAGGAAGAAACCTGTAATCCCAAACACGACCGCCATATAAAACGGCAAGCCTGAGTTGCTCGGCATATGAATTTTTTTGATGTCGCTTTCTTTCAACGTAAGTGTTTCACCACGTTTTTTCATATGCCAAAACGCATCTAATTGCTTCACTTCTGGAACGATCGCAAAGTTATAAAATTGCACTGGCGATGCAGTCATCCATTCAAGCGTGCGCGCATCCCATGGATCGTGGGAAACATTGCGCTTCGCATAACGGAAGCTCCAATAAATGTTATAACAAAATACCGCAAAACCGATCGCTAAAATAATGGAACCGATCGCAGATACGAGAAACAGCGGCGCAAATCCTGATTCTGCTGAATACGTATACGCGCGACGAACCGCTCCTTTTAAGCCAAGGAAAAACATCGGCATAAATGTGACGTTAAATCCGATGACAAACATCCAGAAGTGATATTTGCCAAGCTTTTCGTTTAACATAAAGCCGAACATTTTTGGCCACCAATAATACAATCCTGCAAACACCGCAAACACGACGCCTGGAATTAATACGTAATGGAAGTGCGCGACTAAAAATAGCGTATTGTGATATTGATAGTCCGCAGCCGCCATCGCTAGCATAACCCCTGTCACTCCGCCGATAACGAAGTTTGGCACGAAAGCGAGTGCCCATAACATGGCTGTTGTAAATTGAATGCGTCCTTTTCGCATCGTAAACAGCCAGTTAAAAATTTTCACCCCTGTCGGAACAGCGATGAGCATCGTTGTAATCGAGAAAAACGAGTTTACTGCAGGGCCTGCATCCATCGTGTAAAAATGGTGCACCCATACGATCATACTTAAAAACGCAATACCAACGATGGAAATAACCATAGACTTATATCCATATAACGTTTTACGTGAAAACGTCGCAATGACTTCTGAGAAAATACCGAACGCCGGCAAAATGACGATATACACTTCAGGATGCCCCCAAAGCCAGAACAAGTTTGCCCAAAGCATATCGCTTCCACCTGAAGAAAGCGTAAAGAAATGCGTTCCGTACAAACGGTCAAACGTCATTAACGCTAAGGCAACTGTAAAAATCGGGAATGCTGCGACGATAATGATTGATGTAATGAATGTTGTCCATGTAAACATCGGCATTTTCATCAACGTCATGCCCGGTGCACGCATTTTTAAAATCGTAACAATAAAATTAATCCCGGTCATTAACGTCCCAAGACCTGCAATTTGCAGCGCAATGGCATAGTAGTTATTTCCGATTCCTGGGCTAAATTCTTTTCCAGCAAGAGGAAAATATGACGTCCATCCTGCATCCGGCGAACCGCCGACAACGAACGAAATGTTGAATAACATCGCCCCGCTAAAAAATAGCCAAAAGCTAAGTGCGTTCAACTGCGGAAACGCCACATCGCGCGCTCCAATTTGTAAAGGAACGACGACGTTCATTAAACCGATCAAAAACGGCATCGCCATAAACAAAATCATAATGACGCCATGCGTTGTAAAAATTTCATTGTAATGTTGTGCATCTAAAAAGTTCATTTCTGGTCGGGCCGTTTGCGCCTTCATTAACAATCCATCCATCCCGCCACGGAAAAACATGAGTACACCTGATAAAATGTACATAATCCCAATTTTTTTATGGTCAACTGTCGTAAGCCATTCGCGCCATAACCAACCCCATTTTTTAAAGTACGTTAACCCAACGAC
Source organism: Anoxybacillus sp. ST4 (assembly GCF_019448545.1). Classification (NCBI taxonomy): domain Bacteria; kingdom Bacillati; phylum Bacillota; class Bacilli; order Caryophanales; family Anoxybacillaceae; genus Anoxybacillus; species Anoxybacillus sp. ST4. Next base: position 25,767 of record NZ_JAHZOE010000022.1, read on the forward strand.
AATCGCAACGACAGTCAATACAATCGCAATTTGTGAACCGACAAGAAGCGGGTCTCCTCCAACAAATATTTCATTCCACTTAATGCCCATGATGTTCACCTCCGCTATCACTCTCTAAAGCATTTTGTTCCTCATCGTTACAAGTTGATGAGTTTTTGTAGTTATCTTCACGAATAAAAATTTTCCCTTGATATCCATGCCCGCGATATAATTCTGGATTTGTGTACGTTTTCGAGTGCGGATCAGCATGGTTTACCCATTGTAAATGCGTATCGACAAACGTTAATCGTCCTAAATGTGTTGGCAACAACAATTGTTCATATTTTTCTTTCGTTAGTTTCGGTGCCGTTTGTTTCACTTCTTGCACCCATTTTTCAAACTCTTGTGGCGTTTGCGCTAACACTTCAAACTGCATATGCGCATACCCTCGTCCGTTAAAGTTTGTATTCCGCCCTTCATACGAGCCCGGACGATCTGCAACGACATACAATTCCGTCTCCATTTTGTTCATCGTATATTTTTGTCCAGCTAGCGCCGGTACCCAAAACGACTGCATCGTGGACGCAGAAGTCATTTTAAATAGCACAAGGCGACCTGCTGGAATATTGACGTAGTTTACTGTTTCAATATTTTGTTCAGGGTAGCTAAAAATCCATTTCCAATCGGCTGATGTTACATGAATAACAAGTGGATCTTGATCTTCGTACCCTTTCGGAGGCTTTTCTAAATCATATAACGTTCTCACCGTTGGGATCGTTAGTGCAATGACGATCAAAATCGGAATAACCGTCCATACAATTTCAAGCACCGTACTACCGTGCTCTTCAGGTGGCTCCTCCCCTTGCCGTTCAGGTCGATCCCGATATTTCCATACGATGTAAGCAAACAAGGCAAATACAACGACAACAACGAGAAGCATCCACCAAATCGACCAGTTAATCAGTTCTGTAATGCTTCGTGCAGCTGGTCCTTGCGGCTGAAACACAACCATCTCACAGCCGCCAAGAAGCGGAAGCAATCCCGCTATAACTAGGGCAAACAAACGCTTCATCTGTCTTCACCTCAACAAAATTGTGATTCATTGAACAAAGAAACAAATACAAAACGAACAAATTTAATTAACTTTGTAGTATTAACACTATTGAAATGATTTTAACATGTATTGTAAAAATAATTGTGACGAAAAAAGGAAGGAAGAAAATGCATCGAGGAAAAATAAGCAGCAAATTGATTGACAAAAAGAAAAACACTTTTCTCAATCTCAAAAAATGAGCGAGAAAAGCGTTATCTTTTATATAATACATGGAAATAAAAAAAGAAATAGGTTTTTCACTCGAAAAATCGTCACATTTTCGTTAAATTTTTTTCGAAATTTGTTCAAAAATAAAACCCGCCTATTTCAGCAACTTCCGCACCCATTTAAGCGCATGTGGGAAGTTTGGGTAACGTAAAGGGATATCAAATTTTGTCGTTTGCTTGAGAACACTTTTATAATGCGTAAATGCATCAAAACTTGCTTTTCCGTGATATGCACCGATGCCACTTTGTCCAACACCACCAAACGGTAAATGAGGATTGGCAACATGCATAACCGTATCGTTTATACATCCCCCACCGAAATGAACTTGCTGTAATATTTGTTGTTGTACGTCGCGATCTTCTGTAAACAAATAAAGCGCAAGCGGCTTTTCGTAGTCGTTGATCATTTGAATGGCTTCATCAATCGTTTCAAACGTGAGAATGGGCAAGATAGGGCCGAAAATTTCTTCTTGCATCACGTCATCATCCCATGTTATATCATCAAGCAATGTCGGTTCAATCCAACGTTGCTCAATGTCGTATGCTCCACCGTGTACAACTTTACCGTTTGCTAAGAAGCGAACGAGCCGTTCTGTATGCCGCACCGTCACTATACGACTGTACGTATTTTTATCACTGTACAATTGCTCAATATACCGCTTCATTCGCTCAATAAGCAACGATTTAACAGACGCATGCACGAGCACATAATCAGGCGCAATGCACGTTTGCCCAGCATTTAAAAACTTCCCCCATACGATCCGCTTAGCAGCTAAGTCGAGATGGGCAGGAGCATCGACGATCGCTGGACTTTTCCCACCAAGTTCTAATGTGACAGGCGTCAAATGTTTTGCAGCAGCAGCCATGACGATTTTCCCGACCGGCACACTTCCCGTGAAAAAAATATGATCAAAAGGCAAGTGAAGTAGCTTTTGACTAACGTCTACACCTCCCTCTACCACAGCAACATATTCCTCTGAAAACGCCTCAGAAACAATCGTTTTCAGCAAAGACGACGTCTCTGGTGTATATTCAGATGGCTTGACAATCGCACAATTTCCTGCGGCGATCGCTCCGATTAACGGACTTATCGCGAGCTGAAATGGATAATTCCATGGCGCAATAATTAAACTGACACCGTATGGCTCTGGATATATGTAACTTTTTGAACCAAAGTGTGTCAATGGCTTCGGTACACGTTGCGGCTTCATCCAATCGCTTAGACGTTTCATTACAAACCGAATCTCTTCATAAACGATGCCAATTTCCGTCGTATACGCTTCAAACGGGGATTTATGCAGCTCTTTTTTTAACGTGTCCGTAACGGCCTGTTCATACTTTTTTATTGTCTCTTTCAAACGTGTTAATTGCTTTAAGCGAAACTCAAGAGAAAGTGTTTCGCCTGTTTGAAAATAATGCTTTTGTTTTTGAAGTAGCTGCTCCATATTTCTCACCCTCATCACACCTATTTTTCAAATGTTTAAAAACTTAAACATATAAAATGAAAAATTCGGCCTTTAGTTATCTAAAGGCACTCATTTTCTATAGCTTGAATTAAGTCTTTTAACAATTCAACGGCCTTTTCAATAGACAAAACATAATATCGCAATGTCCCTTTTTGCTCTACTGACACTAGTCCTTGATCGCGCAAAATTTTTAAATGATGCGAAATCGCTGGACGGGATAAACTTGACCGTTCTGTAATTTCATTGACTGTCAGCTTATCGTGTTCTGCAAGCAGCAATACAATATCTTGACGGTGAGGATCGCTTAACGCTTGAAATAACGGTATGCACGATCGAAACACCTCGATCGCTTTTTGTCCCATTCCTCTCTTCCTTTCTTTTGTTTAAAAGTTTAAACATTTGATAAAATCATCATATTCTCTTTTTCCCTGTTTGTCAACTCTCCTTTGTCTCCTCAACTGTTCCAAAATTACCTTTTAGTCTCCTACTTTTTTCCGCCACAACATTTCTTGTTTTACTAGCTGTAAAATCATGAAGCGTTACAATAATCAGCTTCAATCACTACTTATTTCCTCTACTTCTTGTCACCCATTCGCCAGCCGTTCTCTACTAAAACATCATTGAGAAAATGTGCTCATCTATAAGCAGCTTGCCTAAAAAATGAAAATGTTCGCTAGTCATCCGTTGTCGATTCGTGTAAAATGGAAACGAAAAGGAGGTGAATGACATGGTGGAACAGTTGCTTTACGAAATTCTTCACGAAGTAAAAGCAACACGAGAAAAAGTCGAATCGCTAGAAAAACGAGTGGAAGCAGTCGAGAAAAAGGTGGAATCCATTGAAAAAGAAGTATCTTCCTTACGCAAACAAGTTCAAGTACTAGACGAAAAAGTGCAAGCAATCGATGGGAAAGTACAAGTACTCGATGAAAAAGTTCAAGCGATCGATGGGAAAGTGCAAACACTCGACGGAAAAGTCCAAGCGCTAGACGAGAAAGTGCAAACACTCGACGGAAAAGTTCAAGCGCTAGACGAGAAAGTGCAAACACTCGACGGAAAAGTCCAAGCGCTAGACGAGAAAGTACAGCTACTTGACGAACGAACACTCGAAACAAAAACGATTTGTGAAGCGATTCGTCACGGTCAAGAGGTGCTTGCCGCAAAATACGATGCACTCGCACTCGATGTCCACAACATACAAGGAAACATCACCCGCTTAACCAACATGTTAGAAGAGAAAGTACTCCCTGCCCTCACCGACCACGAATCGAGCATCCAAGTATTAAACAATCGTGTATTTAAAGTAGAAAGCACCTTGCAAAAGCTTGTTCATCTGTAAGAAAAGCGGCATTGTCCGATGGCAATGCCGCTTTTTCATTATCGTTTATTTATCTCTTCAAGCAATAGTTTATTCACAAGCGGTGGGTTTGCTTGTCCTTTCGTTGCTTTCATAATTTGACCGACTAAGAAGCCAATTGCACGGTCTTTTCCGTTTTTAAAGTCTTCAATCGATTGTGGATTCGCATCGAGCACTTCCAATACGATTTTGCGTAGCGTTGCTTCGTCAGAAATTTGCACAAGACCTTGTTGTTTGACGATTTGCTCTGGATCGCCACCTTTTTCCACGAGTTCTTTAAAGATTTTCTTCGCAATTTTTGACGAAATCGTACCGTTTTGAATGAGTTTAATCATGCTTGCTAAGCTTTCTGGCGTTAAAGCAATGTCATGCAATTCTTTTTGTTCTGCGTTTAAATATGCAGATACTTCAACCATCAGCCAGTTCGATGCAAGCTTCGGATCCGCTCCATTCGCAACCGTTGCTTCGAAAAAGTCTGCCATTTCTTTTGTCAACGTTAATACTTTCGCATCGTACTCTGGCAAACCAAGTTCCTCAATGTACCGTTTTTTCCGTGCGTCAGGAAGCTCTGGAATCGACGCACGCACGCGTTCTTTCCATTCATCGTCAATATAAAGCATGACTAAATCTGGTTCTGGGAAGTAGCGATAGTCTTCTGAACCTTCTTTCGTGCGCATTAAAACCGTTGTTTTCGTCGCTTCATCGAAACGGCGCGTTTCTTGCTGGATGACGCCACCAGACAACAAAATTTTCTCTTGACGCTTCGCTTCGTACTCAAGTCCTTGGCGAACGAAGTTAAACGAGTTCAAGTTTTTCAATTCTGTTTTTGTGCCAAATTTGTCCGAACCGATTGGACGAAGAGAAATGTTCGCATCACAACGAAGCGAACCTTCTTCCATTTTACAGTCGGATACGCCTGTATATTGAATAATTGATTTTAATTTTTCTAAGTACGCATACGCTTCCTCTGGCGAGCGAATGTCCGGTTCCGATACGATTTCAATAAGCGGTGTGCCTTGACGGTTAAAGTCAACTAACGAATAACCGTCCCCTGTATGCGTCAGCTTTCCTGCATCTTCTTCTAAGTGAATGCGCGTAATGCCGATTTTTTTCTTTTTGCCGTTCACTTCAATTTCAATCCAGCCGTTTTTACCGATTGGTTGGTCGTATTGTGAAATTTGGTACGCCTTCGGATTGTCTGGATAAAAGTAGTTTTTTCGGTCAAATTTCGTTTCTGTCGCGATTTCGCAGTTTAACGCCATCGCTGCCTTCATCGCATATTCGACCGCTTGTTTATTCAGCACCGGAAGAACGCCTGGATACCCTAAGTCAATGACGCTCGTTTGTGTATTTGGGGGCGCTCCAAACGCGTTTGGACTGCTTGAAAAAATTTTCGATTTCGTTTTTAGCTCCACGTGCACTTCAAGTCCGATGACAATTTCAAAATTCATCACTCATTCCCCCCTTACAACGTTGGTTTTTGTTTATGATAATCTGTTGCTTGTTCGAACGCATGTGCCACACGATAAATTGTGCTTTCATCAAAATGTTTGCCGATAATTTGCAGACCGACTGGCAAGCCGTTGACAAATCCGCACGGAATCGAAATGCCCGGAACGCCGGCAAGGTTGACTGGAATCGTTAAAATATCGTTTGCGTACATCGTTAACGGGTCGCTCGTTTTTTCACCAATTTTAAACGCTGGCGTCGGTGTTGTCGGCCCGATAATGACGTCATATTTTTCAAAGACATTTTCAAAGTCTTGTTTAATGAGCGTACGTACTTTTTGAGCTTTTTTGTAATATGCATCATAATAGCCGGAGCTTAACGCAAACGTTCCGAGCATAATACGGCGTTTCACTTCGTTGCCAAATCCTTCGCTACGCGTTTGCTTGTACATTTCCATTAAGTTTTTCGCATTGTCTGTTCGGTAGCCATAACGTACACCGTCAAAGCGAGCAAGGTTTGCCGATGCCTCAGAAGATGCTAACAAGTAGTACGTCGCAAGCGCATATTTTGAATGAGGAAGCGATACTTCTTCCCACGTAGCACCTAAGCTTTCTAATACTTTAAGTGCTTGGAGAACGGATTGACGAACTTCTTCTGATACTCCCTCACCTAAATATTCTTTTGGTACGGCAATTTTTAACCCTTTAATGTCACCTGTTAAGGCAGAAACGTAATCTGGCACTTCAACATTCGCTGATGTAGAATCCATCGGATCTAAACCAGAAATGACTTGTAGTAAGTACGCATTATCTTCCACGGTGCGTGTAATCGGGCCGATTTGGTCAAGCGAGGACGCAAATGCGACAAGCCCATAGCGCGATACGCGTCCGTATGTCGGTTTTAAACCGACGACGCCACAAAATGCGGCTGGTTGACGAATCGAACCACCTGTATCAGATCCGAGCGCAAACGGCACTTCTCCTGCCGCTACTGCTGCCGCGGAACCACCGCTTGAACCGCCCGGTACACGTTCTAAATCCCACGGGTTGCGCGTAAGTTGAAACCCAGAGTTTTCTGTCGACGATCCCATCGCAAACTCGTCCATGTTTAACTTGCCGACCGTTACAGCATCTGCTTGATGTAAACGTTCCACGACCGTTGCATCGTAAATCGGATCGAAGTTGTATAAAATTTTACTCGCACACGTTGTGCGAAGCCCTTTCGTCACAATGTTATCTTTAATGCCGATTGGCATCCCAAAAAGCAATCCAACCTCTTTTTCAGTTGTGAGTTTTTCATCTAGCTCCTTCGCTTTCGCACGAGCTTGTTCTTCGTTTAACGTCAAAAACGCTTGTACTTTTTCTTCTACGTCATGAATACGCTTAAACGATTCATCTACTAAATCCGAGACAGAAATTTCTTTTTTATGTAACAAGTGATGCAACTCACTTACACGATAATCAAACAATGACATGTTCTTCCCTCCTTACTCTAAAATAGCCGGGACACGGAATTGCCCGTCTTGGTGGTCTGGTGCATTTTTCAATACGTCTTCTAGCGGAAGTCCAGCTGTTGGTACATCTTCACGCATCACATTTTTCATATTCAACACGTGCGACGTTGGCGGAACGTTTTCTGTATCTAGCTCGTTTAACTGCTCCGCAAACGTAATAATCGCATCTAATTGCTTCGCAAACATCGCTGCTTCTTCTTCTGTAATTGCTAAACGCGCTAAATGCGCCACATGCTTGACTTGTTCGATTGAAATTCGTGACATATGTTTCACCTCCGATATTGTCGACCTTTCACAATACTATGATGATACCAAACTTTCGCGCAGTGAAGCAACATTTGCCATTCATTTTGTTTTTCGATAAACAAAATCGAGATGCCCAACTGGACATCTCGATCATATTATGATACGCGCTCTTCATCCCGTTTGAAATCATGCACCCAATAATCAGCGTTCTTTATACCTAGTTTCGTTGGATCAAATACAGGATCGAGTCCTTTTGCTTTTTGATCTTCATAATCTTTTAACGCTTGAAGCGCTGGTTTCGCCAAAATAAGAATAGCAATTAAATTGAGCCAAACCATGACACCTAAACCGACATCGCCAAGTGCCCACGCTAAATCTGCTGTTTTGACTGCCCCGTAAAACGTTGCGATTAAAAGCATAATTTTTAATCCTGTCATCAACCACGTGCTATTTTTTCCACGCATCAAATATGCAACGTTCGTCTCGGCAATGTAGTAATACGCCATAATCGTTGTAAATGCAAAGAAAAATAATGCGACTGCTACAAAAGAGGCACCAAAGCCCGGTAAAATCGTTTCAATTGCTGCCTGCGTATAACCAGGACCTGGATTTACACCTTTTACATTTTCAACAATAAATCCGCCATCTTTACCAACAGTATTATACATTCCTGTGAATAAAATCATAAAAGCGGTAGCTGAACAAACGAGAAGTGTATCAATATATACAGAGAACGCTTGAACAAGTCCTTGTTTCGCTGGATGCGATACTTCAGCGGCAGCTGCTGCATGCGGTCCTGTTCCTTGACCCGCTTCGTTCGAATAAATGCCGCGCTTTACTCCCCACGAAATCGCCATTCCTAAAATACCACCGAACGCAGAATCAAATCCTAATGCACTTTTCACGATCAATGCAAATACCGCAGGCAGTTGTGTAATATTCGCCGCAACGATGACGAGCGCAAGCAAAATATACGCAAGTGCCATAAACGGAACGACGTATTGCGCAACTGTTGCAATTCGTTTGACACCACCAAAAATAATTGCGCCAAGCAAAGCAGCAAGCAAAATACCTGTTAATGTCGGACTTAAACCGAAAGCATTATTTAACCCTGTCGCAATCGAGTTTGATTGAATACCCGGCATAAGCAGTCCGACTGCGATAATGGATGAAATCGCAAACAATACTGCATACCACTTCCAACCGATACCTTTTTCAATGTAGTAAGCCGGTCCACCACGATACTGTCCATCTTGCTTTACTTTATAAATTTGTGCTAATGTTGACTCAATAAAGGCACTTGATGCACCAATAAATGCAATCATCCACATCCAAAACACAGCGCCTGGTCCACCAAAAGCGATCGCTGTCGCCGTTCCGGCAATATTACCGGTTCCCACCCGCCCAGAAAGAGCGATGGATAATGCTTGGAACGAAGAAACACCAGCGTCTGAACTTTTTCCTTGAAACATTAGTTTAATCATGTCTTTAAAATGACGCACTTGTAAAAATCGGGTAATAATAGAAAATAAAAGACCGACCCCAAGGCAAAAATAAATCATAACAGGGCTCCATAATAAGTCGTTCAGAAAGCTAACAACATTCTCCAAAACAATCATCTCCTTTCTCATATTAAAATATTTCACTTTTCAAACTTGTTAGAATTATATAACAAAATATTTTCATGAAACAATATAAATTTTTATCGTTTATTCGACATAAATCAAGCATTGACGAGAGAACAAATAACGTTGTAGAATGAAAAAAATTTTTGAAAAACAACTCGTATAATTTCGGAAATATGGTCCGAAAGTTTCTACCAAACGACCGTAAATCGTTTGACTACGAGGATTGCTCCTCGTATCGAGTTGGGGAGGAGGAACATATATGAAAGAGCTTGCTGTTGCATCAAAAAGGCAACGCGCTGACATTGTCATTAAAAACGGAAAAATTGTGGACGTTTTTACACATAACATAATAGAAGGAGATATCGCCATCGTTGATGGAAAAATCGTCGGTATCGGTGCGTATGACGGCCATACAATCATTGATGCAAAAGGAAAATACGTTTGCCCCGGGCTCATTGACGGTCACGTCCATATTGAATCATCGCTAGTCACACCGAGCGAATTTGCACGCGTCGTCGTTCCACACGGCGTCACAACCGTCATTACCGATCCGCACGAAATTGCCAACGTCTTAGGAACAAAAGGCATTGAATTTATGCTAAACGATTCGAATAACATTCCGCTTGATGTATATGTCATGTTGCCATCGTGCGTACCTGCAACCGATTTTGAACATGCTGGGGCAACGCTTCACGCCGAACATTTAGCGCCGTTTTTTTCCCATCCACGCGTGCTTGGACTTGCGGAAGTAATGGACTATTCATCGCTTTTAGAAGGAAAGCAACATATGCTTGCGAAATTAAACGAAGCCTATGAAGCAAATAAACTGATCGACGGCCATTTAGCTGGTCTGGATGAAACAGCCGTAAACGTGTATCGTAGCGCAAATGTTCATACCGACCATGAATGTGTCACAATAGACGAAGCGATCGCCCGCATTCAACGAGGCATGTACGTATTAATTCGGGAAGGTTCGGTCGCAAAAGATTTAAACAAACTACTCCCTGCTGTCAATACATATAACGCACGCCGCTTTTTATTTTGTACGGACGATAAACATATTGACGAGCTTGTCACCGAAGGGAGCATTGATCATCATATTCGCCTAGCGATTCAAGCAGGCATGGAGCCGATAACAGCGATTCAAATGGCAACATTACATGCGGCAGAATGTTATCGCCTATATACGAAAGGTGCGATCGCTCCCGGGTACGATGCAGACTTTTTGTTTGTAGAAGATTTGCATGCATTTTCTATTACACACGTCTACAAAAAAGGGAAACTTGTTGCTCAAAACGGGCGAGCGACATTTTCGGTAGAACAAACTAGTTCAATTGACAAAGCCATTACGCAATCTATTCATGCGAAAGAAATAACGAAACAACATATACAAATCCCATTTCTTCATGGGAATAAAGCGAATGTTATTCAAATTATTCCAAACCATTTACATACAAAGCGACTCGTGACAGAAGTTCATGTAGTAGACGGCGTGTTTCAACCGTCGATCGAACGGGATTTATTAAAGCTCGTTGTCGTCGAACGTCACCGCAGTCTCGGTGTTGGAGTCGGCATTGTCAACGGCTTTCAATTGAAAAAAGGAGCGATCGCCTCATCGATTGCCCACGACTCGCATAACATCATCGCCACAGGAACGAACGATGATGATATAATCGCTGCGATTGAACATATAAAAAGCATAAACGGTGGGCTCGCCGTAGTGGAAAATGGCCTTGTGTTGGCAGACTTGCCGCTTGAAATTGGAGGACTGATGACAGCAAGAACGTATGAAGAAGTGCTAGAGCGGCTACAAACAATTCACAATGCTTTAACAACCATTGGAGCATCAGAACAATTTAACCCATTTATTACACTTGCCTTTCTAGCATTGCCAGTTATTCCAGAGCTGAAATTAACCGACCAAGGCTTATTTGACGTTTCAACGCTTCAATTTATCAATGTGGAAGTATAGGGGGATTTTTTATCCCCTTTTTTGTCGAATGATGTTATAATATGGTTATGTGTAAAGGAGGTGAGAAAATGAGCGAGCAATTATTGGAGAAAATTTTACACGTCGTCACAGACATACAAAAAGAATTGCACGACATTCGCGAAGAGCAACGATCTATTCGCGAAGAGCAAAAGCTTATTCGTCAAGAACAACAAGCTATTCGTCAAGAACAACAAGCTATTCGTCAAGAACAACAAGCTATTCGTCAAGAACAACAAGCCATTCGCGAAGAACAACAGGCACTAAAAAATGGGCAAAAAGAGCTTTACGATCTTATGAACGCCCTTCTCCATCGCCAAGACGAAACGGACGCGAAACTCGAGGCTTTAACGATGGATGTCCATCATATGCGCGGTGAAATGGCGGCCATGAAGCAAGAAATCCACGCACTGCATGAAAAAGTTGATTCCCACTACGAACAATTCAATGAACGTCTCAACAATCTCCAACTTGACGTTGATTTCACCGTCCATAAAACAACAATGACTGAGCGTGAACTTTTCAAAATGAGAAATCGGTTGTTTTCATAGAGAGGGCATTTCCCTCTCTATGAAATTCGATTTATATACTTCTTTCATTTAAAGGTAACATCACTTCCAGAAATGAATGAAATTACATGATTCTCCGCCCCACATAATATCCCAATGCTCCTATATAAATTGAAGCTACAAGAACACAAGAAGGATAAAAAGGAAGCGTCGTAATCGTTGCGATCCCTAAAACAACAGCCCCATCCCATTTAAATCCCCATTTTTCATCGATAAAAAAAATGAGCGCCTCTGTTACCGCACATATAAACGGAACAGCTAGTACTGCAATTGGAAAAATGGCAATAAAGAAAGAAAAACCGCTAAATAATGAGAACGAAAGGGCAAACATGACAAACGACAACAAAACTCCTATTAAAAATTTTTTCACTTATACTATCCCCTTTTAATATAAAATTACTTACTCACTGCGATTTTCTTATTGGGGTACGAAGGGAATAAATATTTGACATTTGTACCTGCAGCATCAGGATTAAATTGATACAGAGTTTTCCATGTTCCCCCATTATCCGATCTATAAATTTCATGCCAAGGATACTGGTCATGACTACCATTGATATAAGTAACTCCACTTTTTTGAATATTTAAACTATAGCTGTAATCAATATTCGGTGGGACATCCATGAGAAACGGCAATCCAACAGAATGGGAAATTTGAAATTGTGCTTCACTGGATGTAATCCATTCCTTTACAGCCGTTATACCTGATGTCCCAGCATTTTTTCTTGCCAATTCCGTTGAACCACATGTGCCATTATCATTTTTATTATAGCGAATAGAATCGCTTGTGTATTTTGAAAATCCATAAGTCCTATCTTGCCAATAAATCGAGAGATCGACTCGAGTACGATAAGTGCTAGCAGAAGCAGAAAAGTCACGATTGTCTCCCCCATAGCAGTAACTATCTAGTGCGGATATTTTAGCGGGCTTAATAAATGTTGTATTGCGGTAAGAAGTTACAGGTTCAACTGCGAGTGTTGAAAATGACTGGGAGAATTCCTCAAAACGCATATTACGCTTATCAATTACTTGCTTTGCAGATATTAGGATGACATGATTTTTTTCGTCTTCAACTACTTTGTCTTTTTCTTTATCGAATTTTTTTACTTTTTCTATGCCTTCAATGATATACATATATTCTCGACCAAATGATACATTAAAGTCTTTAAACTCACTTTGTGAAACAACAACCATTGGCTTTCCATCACGATAAACCGTATAACTTTGAACATTTGGAATATCCGACCAATCAATTTTTATCATTCTTTCATTAAAAAACATATCTACTTTCACACTATCATTTGATAGAGGATGCAATGTATTTGTGATAACATTCATCTTGGTCAATAACTGCTCATCTTTATCAAATGCAGCCAAAACATACTCATACATTTCACCCGATGTTAGGTTCTTATGAATAAACGTAACTATTCAGCCACATCATAAAGTGAGCTGAATATTTTTTGCTTTTCCTGTCTATGATGTGAATATTGATAGACAAGGAGGTGAATCACATGTTGACGGTACAACAAGCTGTATTTACAGTTGA
>NZ_JAHZOE010000023.1:0-37943 GCF_019448545.1 Anoxybacillus sp. ST4
TTTTTCAATTCTGACTTGGAGAAAGGACGGTACATACTTCTACCTCTCCTTCTTCATAGTTTTCCTTTAACATATTAACAAAAGAAAAACGATTTTGTCCTTGACAAAATCGTTTTTCAACAGTCTGTAATCCTTCGGTAAAGAAAGGATTAGCTTTTTTTTGTCAATAAATGTTCGTATTTTGTAAAGTCAATATGCTTATCGCGTAGTGCTTTAATTAAAAATTTATGATCACGTTTTGGAGTAGCGAGAATATAGCCGCGGACAACTAAATCTTCCGTAATTCGATTTGCTTGTTCTTGTAAAGCTAATTCTCCGATTTTACTAGCTATCTTTTGACGGGCAACATCACGAAACAATTCGGGGACAGGGCGGACTAAATCTTCAAGTAATGCTTTCTCCTCGTCAGTCCACAGATGACGTGTTTGATCAATGTAATATTGCTGCCAGTCTAATTCAGATTTCCCATCCTCTTTCGGTAAACGTTTTAAAAATTTCCGAAACATAAAAAAACCACCAATTGACATCGTCACAAGAAGAAAAATGACCCAAAATAAAATAAACCATAAAAACCAACCTGTTAGCATACATTCCACCTCAACGTTTATTATGTAAAAAAATAAGGACGGAATCAAGTAAAAGAGCTGACGTTGTGGTCAGCTCTTTTACATGTCATGACTTGAGTTATGTTTTTGGCGAGTGTGGTTGTGGTTTTTGACCTTTTTCGATCCGCTAAGCGGTTCTGGCTGTCCAGGGTTATCTCCTTTCGGTGCATTTTTACGCATATCTTTTCCCGTATTTTTGTTCATTTAGGTACACTCCTTTTCTTCATTTCCTTCATATGATGGCACGATCACTGGGATTTATGCATATTTCGTTCATGAATAGGCACGATAATATTAAAAAGGAGGAGTGAATGGGATGCCATATCATAAAGATAAACAACAAGCGTTTGAGGCTGCACAACAAGGAACAATGGAGGCGAAAGAATGGTACGATCATCTTGTGAAAAGTGATGCAGACTACGGAAGTCAGCTGCATCATCTGAAACAAGAAGTAAATGAGGCGTTTGAACAAATTAATAATGCGCTCGAAGTAGCTTCTGAAAAACAACGCAAGCAACTCGAACAATTTCGTCATGATTTGAAAGCGATTGTGGAAGAGGTAAATATGTATGAATAATCCCGCCTTGAGCGGGATTATTGATTTTTTTTACGTTTCTTATTATTTTGTTTCTGGGCTTCTGTGAGCGGTTCATTTGTTAATTCTTCATTGTAGCCCGCACCTTTCCCTTGAGCGCTCGCATCATTCATGCCAGGAATAACGTGATTAGCTTTTCTTTTTACCATCTTTTTTCACCTCCTACAACTATTGTTGGAAAAGGAGCAAAAAAATATGCATTTATCTGAAACTTATAAACAATTATTATTTACTTATGTAGAGCATTGTATTAAGATAAAAGCGTAGGAATTTTGTGGGTTTGGGAGAAGATGATTTGTTAGAAGGGGGTAATACATAATGTTAAAAAATGATGTATTTCAAGCGCGTTCTACATTTGAGGTAAACGGAAAAACATATCATTACTATCGCTTGCAAGCGCTTGAAGAAGCAGGAGTTGGAAACGTATCACGTCTTCCGTATTCTATTAAAGTACTTCTTGAATCGGTACTTCGTCAAGTTGACGGACGGGTTATTACGAGGGAACATGTTGAGAATTTGGCAAAATGGGGAACGAATGAATTAAAAGATGTAGACGTCCCGTTTAAACCATCTCGTGTAATTTTGCAAGATTTTACAGGTGTTCCCGCTGTCGTTGATTTGGCCTCAATGAGAAAAGCGATGGCAGACATTGGTGGAGATCCGTATGAAATCAACCCCGAAATTCCTGTTGATCTCGTTATTGACCACTCTGTTCAAGTTGATAAAGCTGGAACAGAAGATGCGCTCGAATATAACATGAATTTAGAGTTTGAGCGCAATGCAGAACGTTACAAGTTTTTGAAATGGGCACAAAAAGCGTTTAGTAATTATCGCGCTGTCCCACCTGCAACAGGTATTGTGCATCAAGTAAACTTAGAGTATTTAGCAAATGTTGTTCACGTTGTTGAAGGAGAAAACGGTGAATACGAAGCGTTTCCGGATACACTTGTAGGTACAGATTCCCATACGACAATGATTAACGGCATCGGTGTTTTAGGTTGGGGTGTTGGTGGAATTGAAGCAGAAGCAGGTATGCTCGGACAACCTTCCTATTTCCCAGTACCAGAAGTGATCGGTGTACGTTTAACAGGAAAATTGCCAAACGGTACAACAGCGACAGACCTTGCGTTAAAAGTAACACAAGTGCTTCGTAAAAAAGGAGTTGTCGGCAAGTTCGTTGAATTTTTCGGTCCAGGTGTTGCCACATTGCCATTGGCTGATCGCGCCACAGTAGCCAACATGGCACCTGAATACGGGGCAACGTGCGGCTTCTTCCCAGTCGATGCGGAAGCGCTTGATTACTTACGTTTAACAGGCCGTGATGAGCAGCATGTTCAACTTGTTGAAGCATATTGCAAAGCAAACGGCTTGTTCTATACACCGGATGCACAGGAGCCTGTATTTACAGATGTTGTTGAAATCGACTTATCGGAAATTGAGCCAAATCTTTCTGGACCAAAACGTCCACAAGATTTAATTCCGCTTTCAAAAATGAAAGAATCGTTCCGCCAAGCTGTCGTTTCTCCGCAAGGAAACCAAGGTTTTGGCTTGACTGAGGCAGACTTTGATAAAGAAATGACGGTTACGTTAAACGGTGAAGAAGTAAAAATGAAAACAGGTGCGATTGCGATTGCTGCAATTACAAGCTGTACAAACACGTCTAACCCATACGTGTTAATCGGTGCAGGCTTAGTAGCGAAAAAAGCGGTGGAAAAAGGATTGAAAGTACCAAAATACGTAAAAACGTCACTTGCACCTGGTTCGAAAGTCGTCACAGGATATTTAAAAGATTCAGGTCTTCTCCCTTACCTAGAGCAAATTGGCTTTAATATCGTTGGTTACGGTTGTACAACATGTATCGGTAACTCTGGTCCGCTTGCTCCGGAGCTTGAAAAAGCGATCGCCGAAAACGATTTGCTTGTCACGAGCGTATTGTCTGGTAACCGAAACTTTGAAGGGCGTATTCATCCGCTCGTCAAAGGAAACTATTTAGCATCACCGCCGCTTGTCGTAGCATATGCGCTTGCCGGAACAGTCGACATCGATTTGTTAAATGATCCGATCGGTAAAGATCAAAACGGCAATGATGTGTACTTTAACGACATTTGGCCATCTACAGAAGAAGTGAAAGAAGTTGTGAAAAAAGCGGTGACACCGGAATTGTTCCGTAAAGAATACGAGCGAGTATTCGACGATAACGCGCGATGGAACGCGATTGAAACGACGGACGAGCCGCTTTATCAATGGGATGAAAATTCAACGTACATTCAAAATCCACCATTCTTCGAGGGATTATCGCCAGAAGTGGAAGAAGTAAAACCACTTACTGGATTACGGGTAGTTGGTAAATTTGGCGACTCTGTTACAACAGACCATATTTCACCAGCTGGATCAATCGGTGTAAACACGCCAGCAGGACAATATTTAATTTCTAAAGGTGTCGATCCGAAAGACTTTAACTCGTATGGATCTCGACGTGGTAACCACGAAGTAATGATGCGCGGTACGTTTGCAAATATTCGTATTCGTAACCAAATTGCTCCGGGTACAGAAGGCGGCTATACAACATACTGGCCAACAGGCGAAGTCATGTCGATTTACGACGCATGCATGAAGTACAAGCAAGATGGTACAGGTCTTGTTGTGATTGCTGGTAAAGACTACGGAATGGGAAGTTCGCGTGACTGGGCGGCAAAGGGAACGTATTTGCTTGGTATTAAAACGGTTATTGCGGAAAGCTTTGAGCGCATCCATCGTTCCAATCTTGTGCTTATGGGTGTGTTACCGCTTCAATTCAAAGAAGGTGAAAATGCGGAAACACTCGGATTGACGGGTACAGAAGTATTTGAAGTACACATTGACGAGAACGTAAAACCGCGCGATTATGTAAAAGTAACAGCGACGGATGAGCAAGGTAACAAAAAAGAGTTTGAAGTACTTGTTCGTTTCGATAGCGAAGTAGAAATTGACTACTATCGCCATGGGGGCATTTTACCGATGGTGTTACGTGAGAAATTGAAACGATAAGAAGAGAGCGAATCGCTCTCTTCTTTATTTTTTATTCGTCTTTTTCGCAGCCTGTTCTAATGCGCTTTTTGGGTCAGGAGTAAACGTCGCATCATATCCTTGTGGGTTGACGCTTGGGGCGTTTTGTCCGCGATTTCTTCCATTATTTTTGCTCATCATGTCCACCTCCTGTGCATATTGTATCCGTCTTTTTCAAAAAATAATATACAAGAGGGGGCAAGAATATGAATCGAGCCATTCAAACGGCATTATGTACAATTGCACTAGCTCAATTTTTAAAAATTCCGTTCGCAAAAAGAAAAACGAAAAAATGGGACTGGAACATTTTTTTTGAGACGGGTGGCATGCCAAGTTCACATTCTGCAGGTGTTGCCTCCCTTGCTACATACGTTGCTCTAAAGCGAGGGGTGCATAGTATAGATTTCGCACTTTCGGCCGTTTTTGGATTAATCGTTATGTACGACGCGCAAGGAGTGCGTTATCAGGCAGGGGAGCTAGCCATACGAGTAAATGAGTTAACAGAGGAAATAAAGCGACTAAACGGTGACCAAAACGATGGAACAATTGATCGGAGGAAAGAATTGTTGCGCGAGCGACTCGGTCATCAACCGATTGAAGTGGTTGGTGGGGCACTTCTCGGCATCGTTACAGGTGGATTATCATATGTAATTGGCAGACGAAGGCGCTCGCTATGACAGACGAGCGCTCTTTTTTCTTTGCCATATTTGTTGAGGAAGTTCAGACAAAATCATTCCCAATAAAATAAGTGCAGCACCAAATAAAGCTGCTTGCTGGAGACGTTCATCATTCCATATATATGCAGTTAAAGCAGCGAAAACAGGTTCTAAAGCGAAAATTAAGGCAACACGTGTCGGTGATGTATATTGTTGAAAATGCGTTTGAATAAAGAAAGCAATCGTTGTTGCGAACAGTGCAGTGATGAGTAAAGCCATCCATACGTCAAATTCAAAAAAAGTAGTAAGCGGAATAAGAGACCAGTCTTCGAACAAATATGAACATATAAGACAGAGAATCGATACAGTTTGGACTTGAACGGCTGTTAGTAGGACGGGTGAAAATTTTGTTGCATATATGCTCGTTGAAACGATATGTAATGCAAATGCGATAGCACATAAAAAGACGAATAAATCTCCTTTATTTATTGTTATGCTTTCACTGGAAGTCAAAAGATATAGACCGCACGTAGCTAATATACTGCCAGCCACTGCATTAAATGAAAGTTTTTGTTTTAAAATAATAAGTGCAAAAAAAGGCACGAGAACAACATTTAATCCAGTAATGAATCCAGCCTTTGAAGATGTAGTATACAGTAGGCCGATCGTTTGAAGAGCATATCCAAGACATAGCCAAACACCGAGCATAACCCCAGCGCGTATGAGTTGTCGATCAAGCGGTTTCCGTTCGAAAACGAATATCCAAATCCATAACAACATACTTGCGATCGCAAAACGTACGGCATTAAACAATAATGGAGGCAAAAAAGAGATAGCGTTTTGAACGACGACAAACGTAGCACCCCAAACAAATGCAACAAACAATAAACTAGCGTCCGCTTTGTACTTCATATTTCGCTCCTTTACAAAAAATGTTGTATAAGACAAAAGTCTCATACAACATTTTACCATCATTCCGGATACTTTGGGGATATTTTTTTTGCGACATATACAAACGGCGTATCCAACATTGCGACAATCCATTTCAGTACGTACGTCGTTATAAAAATTTGGAGCCAATTACTGAATGGAAACACACCAAGAAATGCAATCGATGTAAAAACGAACGTATCGACCAATTGGCTAATCATTGTACTTCCATTATTGCGAATCCAGAGTTGGGAATCGCGTGGAAACTTCTTTTTAAGCCAGTGAAATAGGTAAACATCGAGTGACTGGCTAATGAAAAAAGCAAGCAAACTTCCAAGTGCGATGCGTGGTAATAAACCGAAAATCGTTTCTAATGCTGGCTGAGCAAAGTCGCTTGAGTGTGGTTTAAATGATAGGGCAATTTGCATCACGACCGTTAAAGAAATGAGCGTGAAAAAGCCAAGCCAAACGGCTTTCTGCGCTTCTTTCTTTCCATATTTTTCACTTAAAATATCCGTTACTAAAAATGCAGTTCCATACATGACGTTTCCAAGTGTAGCTGTCATACCAAGAAGTTCAACTGTTTTGACAACCTGTAAGTTAGCGACAACAGTAGAAAAGCCGATCCATACGAATAAACCAGAGCGACCAAAGAAACGATAAATGAGCACAACTAGTGAAAATGTAACGATAACAGAAAAAAGCCCGAGTATTTCATTAAACATGGTGATCCCTCCTCGTATGAAAATATAAAGACACAAACGATATTATACAACTGAGAAGTTTTTTTGTCTAAACTGTTATAATAAAAAAAGAAAGGGTGAGCGATATGAAGGTATTTATCGAGTGGACATATGTAACGCGGAACAAAAAAGAGACGGTATGGACATCTAAAGAAATGAATGTAGAGGAAGCACTAGCTATTGCGGAAGACATAGAGAAAACTGGAAGAGTAAAGCAGCTTTTATTTTATGATGATCGTGGTGTGTCGTGGTCGAAAAAAGAGTTGTCTAAACTAATGAAAAAAGTAGAAACAGAGCCGCATGATGTTATTGCATATTTTGACGGTGGTTTTGATCGTCAACGTAAGAAAGCAGGAGTTGGGATTGTTATTTATTATAAACAAAATGGTGCGAAATTTCGTACGCGTGTAAATGCGCAGTTAGATGAGCTTGAGTCAAACAATGAAGCGGAGTATGCAGCATTTCACTTTTTACTTGAACAGCTTGAACATCTTGGTGTGCATCATTTGCCAGTCGTTTTCAGAGGTGATGCACACGTTGTTTTTCATCAACTGTCTGGTGAATGGCCTGTATTTTCCGAAGAAGGGAGATGGGTTGAACGAATTGAACAGAAAATGAAGAGACTCGGTATTTCACCAATTTATGAGCCAATTGTTAGAAAAGAAAACGGTGAAGCGGATCAGTTGGCGACACAAGCACTTCATGGAACGATAATTAGAAGTACAATACAACTGGAGCGTGGGTGATGAAGCGGAAAGATGTGTTGTTTCAACTAAACGAACTGTTAGATACGTATTGTGAAGGATGTTTTGTAAAAAGTACTCTTCGGAAAGAAAGAGGAAAATCATATGCACAATCGTTTTGTATTCAAACGTGTACAATAGGGTGGAAAATTCAGCAATGTGGCAAGTTACTTGTTAAACAGAACGTGCAATAAGGTGTCCCATTTATTCGGGACACCTTATTGCTACATATGGTTCATCGTTTCTAATAGTTGGTGATGGGCATTTGTTAGCTCTTTCTCGCACTGTAACAACAACGGATCTTCCGTGTTCGTCTTGACACGAGCGATCACCTCTTTTGCATTTTCGATCGCTTGTTTTGCGTGTGTGAAAGCTTGTTCGTCTAGGCTCATCGTTGCTGCTGCAACCATTTTTTTTGCTGATTCAACTGCTAAATGCGCATGTTCGATTTTAGTAAATACGCTATTTGACTGAACATGCGGATGTTTTGGATTTTGTGTCATCGTCATCCCTCCTCGTTTTATAGTATTGGTGTGGGGAGGGGAGAGTATGTAATAAAAAAGACCAGCATATGCTGGTCTTTTCGTCGAGCTATATATGAATCATCTCAGACGATTATAATTTCACTACGTTTGCAGCTTGAGGGCCACGGTTTCCTTGAACGATTTCAAAAGAAACAGCTTGACCTTCTTCTAATGTTTTGTAGCCTTCACCTTGGATTGCTGTGAAGTGTACGAATACATCGTCTCCACCTTCAACTTCGATGAATCCGTAACCTTTTTCGTTGTTAAACCATTTTACTTTACCGTTTTGCATAATACTGAATCCTCCTAATACCTTTTAGCCAAAAGGCTAATGAACAAATTTTTCATATAACGGAATATACTCACAGCAACCATTTGGTGCAGGACATATATTCAGTTAGATGATAATTAGACTATACACGAAAGACAAGGAAGAGTCAAGACAAAAAGGCGATTTTTTCAAAAAATTTTTTTGTAGGAGGATTTTTACTATAAGTGCATAACATTAACAGTAAGACGTATGGAAAGGAGTGAGCGGTATGTATCGTGGTAAAATTCATGGAAAAGAAGTAATTATTAAGTTAAGCAACCATGTACGGAGACAAAAGATCGATCAAGAAAAGCTATACCAAACGGTTTTAGCATTTAGTGAAGCTGCATTTGACCAACAGAAAGAACAATTTGGTATTGTAAGCAAGCAGGGATTTATCGTCGCGTCCGTCGAACAACATGATTTGCCTGTCATTTCAGTAGATTATATTATCCCATCCCATCATGTGTATGAGTAAAACTCAACATGGTTGGTGCTAACTTCCCTATTCGTTTATGTCGGGAAGCTCCTCGTCAAAGAAAATGAAAATATGTATAATGTATGTATATGCAGCATAAAGGTGGGAAGTTATAATGTTGAAACAATGGACCATTCATACACAAAAACGGGATGAATTTGTAGACATTACTTCTTTTGTCCAATCATTCGTCACAGAAACTAGGGTTCAAGAAGGAATGGTAGTTGTTTATTGCCCGCATACGACCGCGGGGATAACGATTAATGAAAATGCCGATCCTGATGTGACACGGGATATGATCCGTCGTTTCGATGAATTATATCCATGGTATCATTCGATGGATCGGCATAGTGAAGGAAATACAGCCGCTCATATGAAAGCAAGTACTGTCGGATCGTCTGTACACGTCATTGTGACAAAAGGTCAGTTACTTCTTGGTACGTGGCAAGGCGTTTATTTTTGCGAGTTCGATGGGCCAAGGACTCGCACGTTTTATACAAAGGTGATCGAAGGATGAATGGACAACGTATTTTACCAGCTGTACGTTCAATGAAAGATTTTGATAAATTAATCAAAATGAATTATGAGTATGGCGTTTTTTTAGACATTCATGTTGGCATGTTGAAAAGTGTATATGCATATGCGAATGAACACGGGAAAAAGATGTTTCTCCATGTTGATTTGATACAAGGGTTAAAAAGTGATGAGTATGCCACGGAGTTTTTATGCCAACTTGTGAGGCCGTACGGATTGATTTCTACAAAAAGCAGTGTGATTACAAAAGCAAAACAAAAGGGAGTCATCGCGATTCAACGAACATTTATTATCGATTCAAATGCCTTTGAAAGAAGCGTTCAACTCGTAGAAAAAACAAATCCTGATTATATCGAGGTATTACCTGGTGTCGTGCCAAAAGTTATTTCCAAACTTCATGAACGAACAAGTAAAAAAATAGTCGCTGGAGGGTTGATTGAAAACGAAAGCGAAGTTGAAGCAGCACTTGCTGCAGGGGCGGTAGCAGTAACGACATCAAATGTCGAACTTTGGCGATATTTCGCCCCGCAACAAACATATTGACAACGTTTTCAAAATCAATTAGTCTTATAGTTAAGTTAATAATGTTAGTGATGGAGAAAGGGAGACTCACACGCGCCGTTATGAATTGCGTTGTGGGTCTTTTTTTGTAAGGGGGATACGTGCATGTACATTTTAGCTCTTGATCAAGGAACGACGAGTTCACGTGCCATTTTGTTTAATCAAAAAGGGGAAGTTGTGCACATTGCTCAAAAAGAATTTACACAATATTTTCCCCAACCAGGATGGGTTGAACATAATCCAAATGAAATTTGGGGATCAATTTTAGCTGTTATTGCAACAGTATTATCAGAAGCAGCTGTTGAGCCGAAACAAGTTGCTGCCATCGGTATAACAAACCAGCGTGAAACGACAGTCGTGTGGGATAAGCAAACAGGCCAGCCAATATATAATGCCATCGTGTGGCAATCGCGCCAGACAGCACAAATTTGCGAAGAGTTGAAAAAGAATGGATACGATGACCTATTTCGTCAGAAAACAGGTTTGCTAATTGATGCGTATTTCTCAGGAACAAAAGTTAAATGGATTTTAGATCATGTTGCGGGGGCGCGCGAAAAAGCAGAACGTGGGGATTTGTTGTTTGGAACAATTGATACATGGCTCACTTGGAAATTGTCCGGGGGGAGAGCACATGTGACAGACTACTCGAATGCGTCAAGAACGTTAATGTTCAACATTTATGAGCAGAAGTGGGATGATGAACTTCTTAACATTTTGCATGTGCCAAAAGCGATGCTACCAGATGTTCGACCATCTTCACAAATTTACGCACATACAGCACCGTACCATTTCTTCGGGCAAGAAGTACCGATCGCTGGAATTGCAGGGGATCAACAGGCAGCTTTGTTTGGGCAAGCGTGCTTTGAAGAAGGTATGGCGAAAAACACGTATGGAACAGGTTGTTTTATGTTGATGAATACAGGGGAAAAAGCCGTGCAATCGGATCATGGTTTGTTAACGACGATTGCATGGGGAATTGATGGAAAGGTCGAATATGCGCTAGAAGGAAGCATTTTCGTCGCTGGGTCTGCCATTCAATGGTTGCGAGATGGGCTAAGAATGATTAAAGAAGCGAAAGATAGCGAAGTATATGCAGTAAAAGTACACTCGACGGATGGGGTATATGTTGTACCAGCGTTTGTAGGCCTTGGCACACCATACTGGGATAGTGATGTACGAGGTGCTGTATTTGGTTTAACGCGCGGAACAACGAAGGAACATTTCATTCGTGCAACACTTGAGTCACTCGCATACCAAACGAAAGATGTATTAACAGCCATGGAAGCGGATGCAGGTATTACGTTGAAAACGTTACGAGTAGATGGTGGGGCTGTAAAAAACAACTTTTTAATGCAGTTTCAAAGCGATATTCTTGGCGTACCAGTCGAGAGACCGATTGTGAATGAAACTACCGCCCTCGGTGCTGCTTATTTGGCAGGTCTTGCAGTTGGATATTGGGAAAGCAGAGAAGAAATTGCGAAACAGTGGAATATTGAGCGTGCTTTCGAACCAAAAATGAGCGCTGATGCCCAACAACGATTATATGATGGATGGAAAAAAGCCGTGCGCGCGGCACAAGCGTTTAAATAAAAATAAAACCGGCTGCTTTTTAGGCAGTCGGTTTTATTTTTATTCTAAATTATTCAATAAAACTATGTTCTAAATAATCAAAAAGAAAAACAAAATATTTCGTCAATATAACCGTTTCCATAGCGAAAAAAATGTGCTATTATAATCAACAAAAAGAAAAAATTTTGTTTTCCGAAGAAATGTGAGGGCTGTATGGTATACGATGGAATTATTTTAGGTATTCTCATTGGTTTATTTCGTGGAGGTAATTTCAAAGGCATCGCAACTTTGAAGTTAAAAGGAGGTTGGGTTTTTCCAATCTTACTGCTTGTGCAATGGATTTTTTTCTTGTTGCAGGATCGTATCACTATTTTAGCGAATATGAGTAATATCACATTTATTATTGTTTACATCATTGGATTAACGTTCATTTGGCTTAATCGTCATTATCCGGGGATGAAAACGATTTTTGCTGGTGTGCTTTTGAATTTCGTTGTTATTGCTTTAAATGGCGGTAGAATGCCTGTATCACTTGAAGCTACGCAAGCTGTTTTAGGACAAGAGTATGTTGAGCTTTTGAAAACGGGGCTCTATGGGAAGCATACAGCTATTACTGCTGACACGATTTTCCCTTTTCTAGGGGACATTATTCCGCTAGCACCACCTTATCCACGAGCAAAAGTGATTAGTATTGGCGATGTGGTGATGAATATCGGTGTCTTTTTATTTATTCAATACTTAATGATGAAAGAAAAGCAAACAGATTCTCTTCAACCTACACATGAAGGGAGGTGAAAAACATGAACGCACGCGTAAAAAACGTACTTATTAATTTACTTGTTATTGGCTCTGTTGTTGTTGCGTTGACTTCTGCTATTAAAGTAATCGGATAAGGGGGGAGGATTACTCCCTTTATTTTATATTTTCAGAAAATATGTTTTAGGATGAGTGATTAGTGTATGACAATCCAATCAAGAATGTATATCTGTGTTTTAGGGATATTGGCTTGTGCGTTGAGTGGTGGGGTATTTAGTTCTCCTGTTCCTTTCCCCACACTTGAAGAATGGGTATGGATTTATTTTTTATCTATTTCCTCATACATATTGAGTCGTTTTGAAATACAAATTATCCCAAATAAAAGCTCGTTTTCTATGGATTCTGCCATATTCTTGGCGTCGGTTCTTCATTTCGGATTAACGGTGTCTTTTTGGGTATTTCTATTATTCTATTTAATTCAAATTATATACAATCGAACGATTCCAATATGGGCTCACCTACTAAATTTTTTTATGTATTTAATTATGATATTTGCTACAAGCTTTTCGTTTGTTTTTCTGAATGGAGAGGTAGGAGGGGATGTTGTATATAATTTATATCCATACCTTTTGAGTTTGGTTGTGTATTTTACAATTAATGTAACTATCTTAATTGGATTTTATCGCTCTGCAAAATCTAGGTTTACCGGGGTATTCAATTTAGGCCTTTTAAAAGAAGTACTGTTTATCTACCTCGTCACCCTTCTTCTTTCTTTAGTGCTTATTATTTTAATTGATAGCGAAGGCTTTTTTGGGTTATTTTTATTTACAGTTTTAGTTGTTTTGTTATCCATTACGTTTGGAAAAGTGCTCGAGTGGTATCAAGAAATGTCCAATCAAGCAAATAAAGACTACCTCACCGGCTTATATAACCACGGATATTTTAAAGATTACTTAAAGGAACTATTTCAGGAGACAAAAAAAGCAGGTGATCAGCTTTCGCTCGCTTTTTTAGATTTAGATGATTTTAAAAAATATAATGATTATCATGGTCATGTGCAAGGCGATCGGTTGTTAAAATTTGTTGGGGAATATTTAAAAAATGAAACGAAAGAGCGTGGTTTTACAGTTGCGCGATACGGAGGAGAAGAGTTTGCGATCATTTTACCGAAAACATCAAAGCATGAGGCAGCAGCTTTCATGGATGGATTACGAAAAAAGCTAAACGATACACCATTTGTTGGAGTGGAGCGCCTTCCATATCGTTGTATTTCGTTTTCATGTGGAATTGCTGAATATGAATCAGATATGTATGAAGAAAGCGAACTGTTACATAAAGCAGACCAGGCACTTTATTATTCAAAGGCACAAGGGAAAAATAACGTACAACTGTACGATGCGAAAAGAATATCCCGTGATGCATTGAAATTTAAAGAAGACTTAGATGCCATTGAAGAGCAGTTGAAACTGTTGCTTTATAAAGACGTGTATACATACCGTCATAGTAAACGTGTATTTACATATGCAATGGAGTTTAGTGATCGTCTTCCTCTTACAGAAGAAGAGAAACGAACCCTCGTTTTAGGGGCACTCGTTCATGATATTGGGAAAATTGAAGTTTCCCGCGATATTATTAATAAAACAAGCAAACTGGATCCAGATGAATGGGAAATGATGAAAAAACACGTCATATGGGGGAAAGAAATTGTTCTCTCCGATGGTCGTTTTGAAGAAGTGATTCCACTTGTTGAACTTCATCATGAGCGTTACGATGGACGAGGTTATCCTTATGGGCTAAAAGGAGAGGAAATGCCAAAATTAGCTCGTATTTTGTGCATCATTGACTCATTCGATGCGATGACGACAGACCGCCCGTATCAACGAACAAAAACATTCTCCGAAGCGATTGTTGAATTGCGCCGTTGTTCTGGTACGCAATTTGATCCTCAATACGTCGAGCCATTTATCCAAATGATTGAAGAATATTATCCCGAAAAAATCATACGTACAGATGAGACTGTCTCAACATGAGGCAGTTTTTATTTTTCTGAAAAATGAACGTTTTTGAATGTATTGTGAAATAATATGATTATTTTTGATTTAAATTGATTGAATTTGATTGATTTTTTACCTATAGTCCGATATGATAAAGATGTAAGCGATTTAAAATAAGGAGGTGTAGAGTTGTTAACACCGGAACGACATCGTGTTATTTTACAGTTGTTGCAAGAAAAAGAAGTCGTAAAGTTGCATGAATTTGTTGAAGCTACACAATGTTCAGAATCAACAATTCGGCGCGATTTAAGTCAACTAGAAAAACAAAAAAAGCTAAAGCGTGTCCATGGTGGTGCGGCGTTATTACAGCAAAAAAGAGAAGAGTTAAGCGTTTTTGAAAAATCGACTAAAAACATTCATGAAAAACAACTTATTGGTAAATATGCCGCAAGCTTGATTCAAGACGGGGACTGCGTTTATTTGGATGCAGGAACAACGACATGGCAGATGATCCCTTATATTGAAGCGAAAGATATTGTCGTCGTGACAAACGGTATTATGCACATTGAAGCGCTGTTAGAAAGAAATATTCCAACGTATCTTGTTGGGGGGTTCGTGAAGAAAAAAACGAATGCGCTAATTGGCCGAGGAGCGATCCATTCGTTGCAACAATATAGCTTCGACAAATGTTTTATCGGTGTAAACGGTGTTCATATTGATTCTGGCTATACGACTCCTGATCCGGAAGAAGCGTTTATGAAACAAACAGCCATTCATTTATCTCGACAAGCTTTCGTATTAGCGGATCATTCAAAACTTAACGAAAGTACGTTTGCTAAAATTGCCGAATTACAGGAAGCTACGATGATTACGAATGAAACCGATGAAGAATTACTAGCAATGTACGAAGCAAAAACGACAGTAGAGGTTGTGAAAGCATGATTTATACATGTACATTAAATCCTTCCGTTGATTATATTGTTGAAGCACAACAGATCGAGATAGGGCAATTAAATCGTGCAACAAAAACAGCATACTTCCCCGGGGGGAAAGGAATTAACGTATCGCGTGTATTGAAACGATTAAATGTCCATAACGTTGCACTCGGTTTTGTCGGAGGATTTACAGGGCAATTTATTTCTGATGAATTAAAACGGGAGCATATTTTAACAGATTTTATTACTGTAGCAGGACAGACGAGATTAAACATTAAGTTAAAAGGGGAAAAAGAAACTGAAATTAACGGTGAAGGGCCTGCGATTAGTGACGAACATAAAGAAGCGCTAATCGCTAAAATAAAACAACTAAAAAAAGGCGATATTCTCGTACTAGGTGGAAGTCTTCCACCGTCCGTTGACGATGCTTTTTATATAAGGATGATCGAAGAAGCAAAAAAACAACGGGTAGCTGTTGTTGTTGATACGAGTGGAAACGCGTTGAAACAAGCGATTGCATACGAGCCGTTTTTACTTAAGCCAAACCAAGTTGAACTCGGAGAATTGTTTGAAATAGATATTCATAGTCGACATCAGATCATTGAATGTGGAAAAAAACTAATTGAACATGGTGTTCAACATGTCATTGTATCATTGGCAGGAGATGGAGCGATTTTGTTTCATAAAGACGTAATATTAGTCGCTCAAGCTCCGAAAGGGACAGTAAGAAATTCCGTCGGGGCTGGTGATTCTATGGTGGCTGGATTTTTGGCTGCATATGTAAACGAAGCAACACTTGAGGAGGCGTTTCGATATAGCGTTGCGGCTGGTAGTGCAACAGCTTTTTCTGAAGATTTATGTACGGAGGACGGGGTTCATCGTTTGTTAAGTGAAGTGACTATTACAAGAATGGAGGATGCTGTATGAGGATTACGGATATATTGACAGAAGATACAATTGTCCTTGATTTGAAGTCAAAAACAAAAACAGAAGTCATCGAGGAATTAGCAGATGTGCTAGAGAAGACGGGGAAATTGTATGATCGCGAAATGTTTCTAGAAGCGATTTTTGCACGAGAGGCGCAAAGTACGACAGGAATTGGTGAAGGAATTGCTATTCCACATGCGAAAACGAAAGCAGTTCGTACTCCGGCGGTTGTTTTTGGGCGCTCAAAAGAAGGAATTGACTACGATGCGTTAGACGGAAAACGAAGCCACTTGTTTTTTATGATCGCAGCGCCTGAAGGAGCAAATGACACACATTTGGAAGCGCTCTCTCGGTTATCGACGTTGTTAATGGACGCATCATTCCGTTCGAAAATTGAAAACGCTTCAACAAAGTACGACATTATTCAAGCGATCCAAGAAAAGGAGGGGGAAACGATGACAGAAGAAAAACAACAGTTTGGCAAAAAGAGAATATTGGCTGTTACAGCTTGTCCGACAGGGATTGCGCATACGTATATGGCTGCTGATGCTTTAAAGGCAAAAGCTAAAGAAATGGGAGTCGATATTAAAGTAGAAACAAACGGTTCAAGCGGTGTGAAAAACGAGTTAACAAAGCAAGACATTGAAGAAGCCGTGGCGATTATCGTTGCAGCAGATAAACAAGTAGAAATGGATCGATTTGACGGTAAACATGTTATTCAAGTACCGGTTGCTGATGCGATCCGTAAACCAGAGCAACTCATTGATCGCGCCTTAAAACAAGATGCTCCAATTTATCGAGCAAGCGGTGGGAATCATTCGTATATTCCAAAAGAACGAACAGGCTTTTATAAGCATTTAATGAACGGCGTATCCAATATGCTTCCGTTCGTTGTCGGTGGTGGTATTTTAATCGCAATTTCGTTTATTTTCGGTATTAAGGCGTTTGATCCGAACGATCCGTCGTTCCATCCAATCGCCAAAGCGTTGATGGACATTGGTGGCGGCAGTGCCTTCGCACTCATGATTCCTGTATTGGCTGGCTTCATTGCAATGAGCATTGCGGACCGTCCAGGATTTGCGCCAGGGATGGTCGGAGGATTTATGGCAGCGAATGGTGGTGCTGGTTTTTTAGGCGGATTAATCGCAGGCTTTTTAGCAGGATATCTTGTTGTAGCGTTAAAAAAATGGTTTAGTCGTTTGCCACAATCACTCGAAGGAATTAAACCTGTTCTTCTTTATCCGTTATTCGGTATACTACTTACAGGACTTATTATGATGTACGTCGTTATTGATCCGGTAAAAGCGTTAAATGAAGGAATGAAGACATGGCTTGAAAATATGGGTACAGGCAACCTCATTCTCCTTGGTCTCATTCTTGGAGGAATGATGGCGGTTGACATGGGAGGACCGATTAATAAAGCAGCGTTTACGTTTGGAATTGCGATGATTGATGCAGGAAACTACGCTCCACATGCAGCCATTATGGCAGGTGGAATGGTTCCTCCTTTAGGATTAGCGCTCGCAACAACGCTGTTTAAAAAGAAATTTACAAAAGCAGAAAGGGAAGCAGGAAAGACGTGCTACATTATGGGAGCTTCGTTTATTACAGAAGGGGCTATTCCGTTCGCTGCAGCTGACCCAGGGCGCGTCATTCCATCAATTATTGTCGGTTCAGCTATCGCAGGAGCGTTAACAATGATGTTTGGCATCGGTCTTCCTGCACCACATGGTGGCATTTTCGTTATCCCAATCGTAAAAGGAAATCCATTGTTATATGTACTTGCGATTTTAGTTGGTTCACTTGTGACAGCGTTTATGGTTGGATTATGGAAAAAAGAAGTAAAAGAATGATAGATAAAAAGTAAGCGTGCGATGACAACATCGCGCGTTTTTTTCTTTTTAAAAAATTGACAAAGATAATCATTATCATTTAATATAATTATTGAAAATAATTATCACTTATATACATAGGGGGGCTATGCATGCCAAAAGCAATAATGATATTTACAAGCATGACAGGGAATACAGAAGAGATGGCTGAAGCGATTGCCGAAGGGGTTCGTGAACAAGGGATTGAGTTGAATGTAAAAGAAGTGTTAGATGCCGTAGCGGTAGAGCTTGAACAATATGACGGGATTTTGCTGGGGGCGTACACATGGGGAGATGGAGAATTACCTGATGATTTTTTAGATTTTTACGATGAACTAGATGATGTTAATTTAACAGGCAAAAAAGCTGCTGTTTTCGGTTCGTGCGATTCAAGTTATGAGAAGTATGGTGCAGCTGTCGACATTTTAATTGAAAAATTACAGGAGCGCGGCGCAGAAGTCGTCCTCGAGGGACTGAAAGTAGAATTGACGCCGACAAATGAAGAAAAGCAACTATGTATTGCGTTCGGTCGTAATTTTGCCAAACAGTTGTAAAAGGTCGTTTCGTACACGACCTTTATTTAATTAAACTATGTTCTAAATAATCAAATTAAAATTTAAAAAAAGAAAAAGAACAAATTAGCAGCTAACTTGTTCAACAGAGCGTTTAGATGATTTTTCAACATCTGATTTATAATATGAAGGAAAGTACATATATACGTCTGTTCCTTGACCGATTTCACTATGAATAAACAAATCGCCTTTCATTGTTTCAACAATGCGGTAAACAACCATCATTCCAAGGCCTGTCCCTTTCGTTCCTTTTGTTGTAAAGTAAGGTTCACCTAGACGTTCAATTTGTTCTTTTGTCATTCCAACTCCGGTATCACCGATATGAATCAACACATAATCTTTATCAATCGATACGTTAATACGCAACGTTCCTCCGTTCGGCATAGCTTCAATAGCGTTTTTCATTACGTTCAGTAAACATTGTTGAAATTTTTGACGCTCTCCTTTTACGGCAAATGGCAAAAGGGAAGGTTGAATTTCGATACTACTCATGTTTGCAAGAGGACGTAAAATATCAATGACTCGCTCAATTTCGGTTTTGACATTTAATTTTTCGACATGTTCTGGCGCAGGTTTAGCAAATGTCAA
The DNA here is from genome assembly GCF_019448545.1 of Anoxybacillus sp. ST4. Classification (NCBI taxonomy): domain Bacteria; kingdom Bacillati; phylum Bacillota; class Bacilli; order Caryophanales; family Anoxybacillaceae; genus Anoxybacillus; species Anoxybacillus sp. ST4. The sequence continues at coordinate 18,937 of NZ_JAHZOE010000023.1, forward strand.
ATAATCTGTAATGATTGCTTCCGCGCGATCAATTTCCTCAATGGCAATTTGAATATATTGTCTATCCTTATAGTTTACTCGTTCACTTTGTAACAACAATTGCATAAATCCTCTAGATACAGTTAACGGGTTTCGTACTTCATGTGAAATGGAAGCAGCTAAATGTCCAACAACTTCCATTTTCTCAGCGCGAATGATACGACGTCGAAGATCGCTATGTTTTTGAATCGTCTCGGTAATATAGGAACCTAAAAATGCTGTAAGTGGTTGAGCTGGAAAATATGTCGAAAGCATATGGATAAGCTGTTGCTCATCATTCATCCATATATGAGATAATACGATCGTTAAAACAGCTGTTCCAACCGATAGAGCAGTAATGGTGGTAATTCGTTGTTTGGAAGATAAATGTGTTTGAAACTTTTTATAAAAAAATAAACAGACGATGAATTGAGTTGTCGTGACGATCATTGTGACGATAATACCTTCTGTTCCACCAATCATCATCCGATAAATCACAGTGATCATCGCAAGAAAAAGGGTAGAGAACGCCCCACCGTACAAGCCACCAATCCAAATCGCCACTTGCCGTAAATCAAAAATGAACCAGTTTGTTGTTTGAATAGGGAACGTCATACAAAAGACAATACATATGCCGATTGAAAACGTTTTTAAAATGGCCTTTAAGCGATCGGATATACGACGTTCTTCAAGCCAAATAGGAACAATTAGCAACGCTAATATAATAAAAAATAGGTTGAGCAATACTTCTTTAATTAGTGGGGGCATATAAGCCCGCTCCTTTCGACATGTATTTCAGAATAATACGAATATTTCCGTCGAATGATTTCTTTTACATTGTAAGCTAATGTAGTTACGTTGTGAACACAAAACAGTTCGATGTTTTATGTCAAGATTCAACAAATTTTGCGCTACTTTTCACTTTTATATGGTATGATGGGAAGAAAAAGGGGGATGACGTATGGAAAAGGCATTAGCAAACAAAAAGATTGTGCTATGTGCTTCACGAAAAATTGAAGAAATGAGCGCGCTTATTGTCAAACAAGGAGGTATTCCGATTTCGCGACCCGCCCAAGGAACGACATTTTTGAATGAAGAGTTAGAACAACATCTTCATCACATCGTTCACGAACAAAATGATTGGTTTATTTTTACAACGGGAATTGGTGTGGAAGCATTGATCGAGAAGGCGAAGGAATACGGGATTGAACAATTACTGCTTCAGTCCATTCGTCGTGCACATGTAGCGGTGCGTGGTTATAAAACGATGAATGTATTACGTACATACGGAATTACCCCTCGCATATGTGCAGACGATGGAACAACAAAAGGTTTGATCCGCGCATTACAAGAAGTCGACTGGAAAAGTAAAAAAGTTGTTGTTCAGCTTTATGGGGATTCCATTCCATCATTACAACAATTTTTAGTTAAGCGAGGGGCTTTATATAAGGAAATATGGCCATATCGACATACTCTGCCTACATTCGATGTAATGAAGCAGCTTACTGATGACATTATTTCCCGTGCTGTGCAAGCGGTTTGTTTTACATCAGCGATTCAAGTCCGCTTTTTCTTCTCATTTGTTCGTGAGCACGGATATGTCGAACAGATTAAGCAGGCTTTTGCCGAAGATATCGTAGCTGTTGCTGTTGGGAAAGTAACGAAAGAAGCGTTACAAGAGGAAGGAATTAATCGTGTGATCGCACCGGCTCATGAAAGAATGGGAGCAATGGTCATCGAGTTAGCAAAGCACTATAGCATGATGTAGACGTGCACAAATGTGGCACGTCTACGTACGAAATGACTCAACCGTTGTGCGGAGTTGCTCACCGAGTGTGGCAAGCGTTTGGGCACTAGAAGTGATTTGTTCGTTCATAGCTAATTGTTCTTCAACTGTTATTGTGCTTTCTTTGCTTCTTTGCATCACTTGCTCAGAAAGTTGCTTCAGTTGATTCATTGTTTGAGTTAGTTCGTTGGAAATGGCGGTCATTTGCTCGATAGCTGCCGATGTGGTTTGCACTTTAGAAAACACTTGTTCCACGGACTCGTCAATTGCGCGAAACGAGCGTTCTGCGGTGTCGTAATATGTTTCGCCATCAACGAGTTTTCTTGTATTCTGTTCCATGGATTGCGATACTTTTTTTGTTTCCATTTTTATTCTATCTAGCATTGCTTCGATTTCTTTTGCCGCTTCTTTTGATTGCTCAGATAGCTTACGTACTTCGTCAGCTACCACAGCAAATCCTTTTCCGTGATCACCGGCTCGCGCGGCTTCAATAGCAGCATTTAAGGCAAGTAAATTAGTTTGTTCCGCAATGGCGGTGATCACATTTGTAATTTTCTCAATTTTCTCTGAATGGTGCTCTAGGGAATCAACGAGTGCTTTTGTCGTAAACATTGCATCACGCATGTCGTGTGCTTGTGCTGTAACAGTTTGAATGGCCTGTTTTCCTTTATTGACTGAGTCATGTGCTCGCTCAGCTGAAGTCAGTAAGTCCTCGCTACTTTCTGCGATTTGATTCATTCCTATTGCTAGTTCGCGTAATGACAAATCACATTGTTGCAACATGTGTAGCTGTTTCTGTGCTTCTGTAAATGTGAGTTCCGCCATTTCTGCCGCTTTTTCTGCTGATTGTGTACTTTGTTCTGCGCTTGCTGCAAATTGCTCCGCTTGCGATGCGATTTGGAAAGATACGTCTTTCATCATTTGAATCGTCTCTTTTAATTTTGCTTTCATGTCGTTAATGGATTGCACCATATGCTTCGTTTCGTCTTTTGTTTGAACGGATAAAGGTGGGGAAGATAAATCTTGTTTGGCTATATGCTGAAGTTCAGCAGAAACGAGGTGAATTGGTTTGGCGATCCGACGACTGATTAAAAAAGAAGAAGTGCTACCGAACAGAGCGAGAAATACGATACATGTAAAAACGATTGTGTATGTTTGTTTCGTGTACTGTTTAACACGTTGTTGATCATCTTTCAGTAGTGCTTTTTGTCGTTGCAACATTTGTTCTGCTGTTTGTAAAAAGAGTTCGCCTGTTTTTTGTAGTTCGGTGACAACATGTGCGCGTTCTTGTTCATGAGCTGTGCGTAAAAATTGTTGCACGAGTAGAAAATATTGATATTCCAGTTGCTGTAGCTGATTGACGATTGCTTTACTTTCTTCTGTTGATAACGTTGAGTTGATTTGTTCGTAATTTTTATAAAATTGTTTTCTTTGTTCTTCGTAGCTCCTTAAAAATTTGTCATCTTTTAATAGTAGATAAGTGAGCACATCTTTTCTTTCCTCATAAAAAGAAGTAACCATTTCATCTGTTTTCGTAATTATATCAAAACGATGGTTGATTAAACGGTTATACATATTATTTGTTTCATTCATTCTAAATAGTTGGAATGCCCCCATACATATGACGAACAACGAAACAGCGAAAAAAAATGAAAGGATTTTTCGGCTAATACTCATGATTTTCCTCCTGTTCCTATTTGTTCAATCATTATATGTTTGAAATAAGAAGTGGTTTGTGTGAACAAAATAAAAAAGCATCCCAAATGTTAACTTGGGACACTTTTTTTAGATTTCGATAGCGATAGGATAGAAATAGTCCGATGTTCACGCGCTTGACCGATAAACAGCAAGCTAAGTGGTGTAGCATGTATAATATAGCAAACGCCAACGGAAACGATTGTTGTGATTGTAAATAATATAATAGCTTGCAACATCGAATACATCGTTGTCGGAATGATCGGTGCAAACACGTATAAGAAAAACATATGTGCAATATATGCCCCATACGTATATCGACTAATGAAACGTAACGCCGTATACAATCGAGATTTTGTTTGCACAATGGTAATCGATAAAGCGTATAGCAAGAAAATTTCTGATGTGACATACAACACCATCGAAGGCTTTAAATACGTAATCATCGTTAAATCGATAGAAAAGATGCCTTGTGATGTAAACAGCTCATAACTAACAAAGATAAAAAGTGATAAAAACAAAAATGTGTTAAGTGGAATAACTCGAATGACGAATTTCCGCCATGTTGGGAGCGTGTACGCAACCATGCCGCCTAGGCCAAAATAAAAGAAATAAGCTAAAAACGTACGATCGATATAATGTATATATGACGTGCTTTGAACAATTGGAAAAATGAATGTAATAAAACCAATGTAAATCATGGCACTAATGATAATAAATAATTTCCAATACTTCTTTTGATCAATCCAATAAAAAAATGGAATGATGATGACGATAAGCAAATGAAATTGCATGATCATGACGACGTACCATAAATGAGAGGCTGCCTCCCCAAGCAACAGTTGTTTCATCACATCGATTACGTGTAGATGACTAGAAAACAATATAACATAAATAAACGACCACGTCACATATGGAACAACAAGTTCTTTCCATTTGTGTAATACGTATTGACGATAGTCGATGACAGTATGTTGAACAATATGAAATCCTACTAAAAACACGAACACAGGAGCAGAAAATTTGACGAAATGAAACAGCATTCCAATCATAATCGCTTCCTCTGGATGAGGGGAACGATAATTCATTACGTATAGTAACGCGCTTTGAAAAACAACAGCTAAAAATGCTAAACTTTTCATAACGGTTAATTCTGCGGGTGTACTCTTTTTCATTTTCCTCACCAGCTTTATTTGTCAGTTTGTTCATATATTAGTATAATGCTAATAGTTTCACAAAGTTGGCTGGAGCGGTGAACATTTATTGAAAAAACCGTCTCGAATTCATGAATATTAATAACGAATATTATATAAAACGTTTACAAAAGGAAGGGAAAAACGATGCGTTATCATACTCATATTGTTTCATCATTAGCGATTGGAACCGGGATTGCTGCGTACACTCCTGTTTCATTTACAATCGCCTATGCAGCTGGGCTGACGCTCGGGAGCTTGCTTCCAGATATTGATGAGCCTAACTCATACATCGGTCGTCGCTCGTTTGGAGTTGCCAAGCAGGTGAATAAGGCGTTTGGTCATCGGGGGTTTACCCATTCATTACTAGCATGGGGGGCTATCACTATCGTTTTATTATTGCAACATTTTTCTCCTTTTACGCTCGGGTTATGTCTTGGATATGCGTTTCATGTTTTAGCCGACTATTGTTCAAGTCAAGGTGTTCCGTTACTATGGCCATTTTCTAAAAAAAGATATCGGTTTGTGATAACATATCGTACGTCTAGCTTTTTGGAAACACTCCTTTTTTATTGCTTTCTTGTTTTGTTCATTTATTTTCTAACAAATGGTGCGATTGAAGATAGTAACTCGATCTTCCCATTTTAATTTATTGATTTTTTAGAATAGATTGACTATTATTATGATGAGATTGACAAAAGTGGGGGATGGGGATGAAAACGGCAGATTTGTGTGATCAATATGGAGAAAGTGTCCGTGTTTGCTCTCTTTCATTCCGAAATTACGGTGGGAAAGCAACGTTTTATGGACGAATTACAACCGTCGATGTATGTGATGATAACGTTCTTGTTCGGGAAGCGCTAGAAACGGCACCGGCAGGAAGCGTCGTCGTTGTGGATGGCAAAGGTTCAAACAAGTGCGCCCTTGTTGGAGATCGGCTTGCACAAATTGCATGTGACCGTCAATTGGCTGGCATTATTGTACATGGGTGCATTCGTGATTCAAAAGAAATAGGGAATATGCCAATTGGCGTACTTGCGCTTGGGACATGCCCACGCAAAAGTAAAAAAGAAGGAAAAGGGATGCGAGATACAATTGTACATTTTGGCGATATTGAGTGGAAGCCGGGTACATACGTATATGTTGATGAAGATGGTGTGATCGTTTCAGATGATTCATTACATGAATAGCCATTTTTTCGGTTATCCTATCGTCTAAAGGGGGAGTAGATGATGGATAAAAAACGAACGATGATAGAAGACGAGGTAGCATTTGCTGAACAAGAGATCAATCGATATTTTTACGAGCATCAACCTGAAGAAGTTGTCCCGTTTTATGTCGGCAACAATACACCTGCCATTCGCGTCAGTAAACAAGAAGAGTGAGTCGGGCTAATCGCCCGACTTTTTTAATGGTCGGTTTTATCGTTTTGACTTTTGTTTTGCTTCCGTCCTTTACTATTGTCTCCGGTATGTCCGTGCAACTTCCCATGTTGTGTTGGGGCATTTTGATTTTCGCTTCCTTGATTCACTTTTTTTGTCATGTTTCTCGCTCCTTTCTGCTACAATAAACGTAACATGTTTATTTTTTCAAAAAGGGGTGGAGTTATGCGTACGTGGCATAAAGAGGCGGAGAAACAGTGGGATGAGCGCGCGGAGTGGTGGCATCAAAGTAGCGAGGACATGTGGGAGCAGGGAAGTCGAAAAACGATTATTCCGTTTGTTAAAACATACATTCCTAAAGAAGGATATGTTGCAGATATTGGTTGCGGTGACGGATATGGATCATACAAGTTGTGTAAAGAAGGGTACCGAGTGATCGGCTTAGATTTATCAAGCGAAATGATTGAATTGGCAAAAAAGAAAAGACATCATGAACATCTCCATTTTCAACAAGCAGATATTATGAATTTGCCTTTTCCAGATGAAACGTTTACAGGTGCAATGATTATTAACTGCTTTGAATGGACTGAACGTCCGCTTGCTGCGCTTGAAGAAGTGCGGCGTGTGTTAAAAGCAAATGCATATGTTTGTGTAGGTATCCTTGGACCGACAGCTGCCCCGCGAGTAAATAGCTATCGCCGCTTATATGATGAGGCGGTGATTTGCAATACGATGATGCCATGGGAGTTTGAACGGCTAGCTACTGAAAATGGTTTTACAGTTGTTGCTGGAGAAGGGGTGTATAAGCGCGAAATTGATAATTCTATCGTCCGACATTTACCGACAGAGTTAAAACAGGCCGTTTCTTTTATGTGGTTATTTATGTTGCAAAAAAGGTAGGGAGACGTATCATTGTCCCCTACCTTTTTGTTGAACTTCTAATTTTTCGTTTCCCATGAAGAAAATAGCTATCCCACTAAGAGCAATCGGAATTAATGCAATAGAAAATGAAAATGTAATTGACGAAGCCATCGCATCGACAATTTTTTGCAGCACGTTCGGTGGCATTTGAGCCCGTGCTCCTGTTTCAAACAGCGCATGTGGATCTAGCGAAAATGTTGTCGTATTCGTACCGAATGATTCGCGTAATTCAGCAGCTAGCTTATTTGATTGAATCGTTCCGAAAATGGTTATACCAATTGTCATGCCGAGCGAACGAAAAAATGAATTTGTTGAATTCGCTGTCCCACGGAAACGGGGCTCTAAATTGTGCATGGACGCCGATGGCAAAAGTGAAAAAGAAAATCCAACCCCAAATCCAGCTATCGCCATGTAAATGGTTAACCAAAGCTTTGACGTTTCTGGCGTCATAAGGCTAAGAAAAAGCATTCCACAAAAATAGGCGATAATTGAAACAAACATAATGTTCCGATATGATGTCTTCGTTTGGGAAATTCCAGCTGTCGAACTTCCCACAACGGAACCAAGCATCATTGGCATTAAAATAAGACCCGCATTTTTAGCCGTTCCGCCATATACCGCTTGTACGAATATAGGAATAAAGACAGTTAAAATAACGAATGTCGCTCCGTATAAAAAAGCTAATAGCTGTGCGATCGCAAATGTACGCCGTTTAAATAAAACGAATGAGATAATCGGCTCTTTTGCTTTTGTCTCTACGTACAAAAAAGCGATGAAGAAAACGGTACTAACTGTAAATAAACAAATAATTGGAATAGAACTCCACTCGTAATGCTTTCCGCCTAGATCTAACGCAAACATTAAACTAACAACGGCAACGACGAGTGTCAAAGCCCCGTACCAGTCAATGACTTGTTTAGCATGTTGTGTCGACTCTTTATAGTAGCGAGCGATCAAAATAATGGATACGAGACCGATCGGTACGTTAACATAAAATACCCAATGCCAACTTAAGTAGTCCGTAATATACGCGCCGAGTAATGGGCCTAATACGCTCGACATACCAAATACCGCTCCGAGAAGTCCGGTCATTTTTCCACGTTTTTCTGGTGGAAACACGTCGAATACAATCGTAAACGCGATCGGCATGAGTGCCCCTCCACCAACTCCTTGGATTGCACGAAAAATGCTGAGCTGGACGATGTTTTGAGCTAAACCACACAAAGCGGAGCCGATGAGAAAAACAATGAGTCCAAAAAGAAAAAATCGTTTTCTTCCATACATATCGGATAATTTTCCGAAAATAGGCATACCAGCCATAACCGTAACCATGTAAGCAGACGTGACCCATACAAATTGATCGACGCCCCCTAAGTCAGCGACGATTGTACCAATTGCCGTCGCCACAATCGTATTATCCATCGCCGCCATAAAGATAGCTAATAGCAACCCTAATACAATGAGAGAGATGTGTCGACCTTCAATAACCACCTTTCTTTCCTCCTTTCGCTATGTATACAAAACATTATATTCTTTTTTTACATACTTACAAATAAAAAAGCCCTCGCCATAAAGCGAAAGCTTACTCCCACACATAAGGTGTCTCTTGATACACATAATAGTTGAGCCAGTTGACAAACAGTAAGTTAGCATGAGAACGCCATGTGTTATACGGTTGCTTATTCGGGTCGTTATGTGGAAAATAATATTTTGGAATTTGTATATCCAACCCTTTAGCCACATCACGTTCATATTCTTCTTTTAGCGTTGTAGCATCATACTCTGGGTGCCCTGTTAAAAACACTTGTTTTCCGTCATTTGAAACGACAAGACAAACGCCTGCTTCTTCAGATGAAGATAGAATCGTCAACTCTGAGACAGCCTCAATATGTTCACGTTTAACATCCGTATGGCGTGAGTGCGGAATTTTGTGAATGTCGTCAAATCCACGAGTTAACTTGATGTGCTTTTGTTCTAGCATATGGTCGAATACACCGAAACATTTTTGTGGTAAGTTATACTTAGGGATTCCGTAATGATAGTACATACCTGCTTGTGCACCCCAACAAATATGTAACGTTGATGTAACGTTCGTCTTTGTCCATTCCATGATTTTAGTCAGCTCATCCCAATAATCAACTTGTTCAAATGGCAAGTGTTCTACCGGTGCTCCAGTAATGATCATACCATCATATTTTCTATGTTGAACATGTTGAAATGTCGTATAAAATTGATCGAGATGGTGTTTCGATGTTGTTTTTGCTTCATGTGTCTCCGGGCGCAAGAAAGTTACATGAACTTGCAACGGTGAGTTTCCGAGTAACCGCAACAGTTGTGTTTCCGCCTTTTCCTTTTGTGGCATTAAGTTTAGAATGATAATATTTAACGGCCGAATGTCTTGAGAATAGGCACGCTCCTCATCCATAACAAAAATATTTTCTTGTTCTAGTATTTCTTTTGCAGGAAGATCGCGTGGAATATTAATTGGCATGTCGTCAACCTCCATTTCACATCATATAAATACAATCATTATAAAAATTTTTAGAAAATTATTCAATGTTTTTTATTTTATTGATTTTTCTATTGACATTGTTGTATTCTTGTAAAAGCAAGAATGATTTGGAGGGATATACGTATGTTTATGTCATATGAAGAATATATGCGTCAAGTAGTGCAACCGATGCGTGATGAATTAGTCAATGGTGGATTTACAGAGTTACGTACGAGTGAAGAAGTTGAACAATTTATGGAACAAGTGGAAGGGACGACGTTCGTTGTCATTAATTCCGTTTGTGGTTGTGCAGCGGGGCTTGCGCGCCCAGCAGCCATTCAGGCTGTACAAATGAGCGAAAAGAAACCAACTCACCTCGTGACCGTATTTGCAGGGCAAGATCGAGAAGCGACGGCTAAAATGCGGGAGTATTTTGTAGGCATTGAACCTTCTTCACCATCGATGGCATTGTTAAAGGGAAAAGAAGTCGTCCATTTTATTCCACGCCACGATATTGAAGCAAATTCCATTGAAAGTATTATGCAAAATATTATGCAAGCGTTTGAAAAACATTGTTAAGGGTGTCCGATTGACATCCTTTTTCTTTTGAGGTGAACGTATGATTGTGACGACAGCTGGCAGAACAAATGAACAGATGATTGAAAAAGCGAGGCAAATTGCGTTGGAATTACAAATTTCATATATACCACGTCGAAAACGATCCATTGCTTCGATTCAACAACAAATACACGAACCGATTCTTGTCGTTGGAAAAGAAAGGCTAGAAATTCATTTCCCACACGGACAAGAACCGTTATTTTTTCATCCAAACTCCGCTTCTTTTCGCGCAAAGCGTATTTTAAAAGGTGAAAGTGAACCATTTTTACAAGCGACGAAATTACAACGAGGGATGACGTTTTTAGATTGTACGCTTGGATTAGCAGCTGATAGCATAATCGCTAGCTTAGTTGTTGGTGAGGAAGGAAAAGTGGTGGGAATTGAAGGGAGTGCACATATCGCTTACCTAACAAAGCAAGGGTTGCGTCATTGGGAAAGTGATGTCGTTGAACTGAATGAAGCGATGCGACGAATTGATGTACATCATGCGGATTTTCGCTCTTTTTTAGCGCAATGTGATGATCAATCATATGATGTTGTTTATTTGGATCCGATGTTTGAAGTAAGTATTGATGAAGCCGATGGAGTAAGGGGATTAAAACAGGCAGCGCTATATACGAATGTTACAGCAGAAGATATCGAACAAGCGAAACGAGTAGCTCGACAACGAGTTGTACTAAAAGATCATTGGCAAAGTTCACGTTTTGAGCAATTTCATTTTTTCGTTTATCGAAGAAAAACGGCAAAATTTCATTTTGGTACGATTGAACTTTCATAAATGACGCAAAATAAGACAGTAGGAGGTGAATGAAATGGGGAAACGAAAAAAAGATGCTTCGAAAACAGGATTAAGTTCACCAGAGATCAAAGGACAAGGTACGACTGAACATGAAACAGGAAACATTGAAGTAGATTCGAGTCGCAAAAAAACAAAGCGCATGTAAACTACCACATGATCGTGGTAGTTTTTTTTGTAAAAAAAGAAATTCAACTACTTTTCTAACAATTATATTCATTTTTTCTTTACAATCTTAAAAAAAATTTACAATTGAATGGGTCCTCTCCTTTAACCCTTTTCCCGAACGAAGTTGAATACGTTCTACAGCAAAAGACGCAAAAATTGATGGAGGTGTGGATGTGTCAATGACGAAAAAAATTTTACTAGGAATGTTTGCAGGAATTATCGTTGGACTCGTTTTCAACTTAGCTCTTCCAATAGAATGGTTTGACCTCGCAAAAACATATGTACTTCATCCGCTTGGAACGATATTTATCAACTTAATTAAGCTTCTTGTTGTTCCGATCGTGCTTGTTTCATTAATTTTAGGTGCAGCTGGTGTTGGAGATCCGAAAAAACTCGGCCGCATCGGTATGAAAACAATCTCATTCTTTTTAGTTACTACTTCCCTTGCACTTATTATTGCTTTAACATTAGGATCTGTCATTCGTCCAGGAGAAGGAAACTTTAATTTAGAAGGGGCATCGTTTGAAAAGAAAGAAGCTCCACCTGTTGTAGATACATTGTTAAATATTGTTCCGACTAATCCATTCCAAGCGATGGTGGAAGGGAATATGTTGCAAGTTATTGTTTTTGCGATGCTTGTTGGCATGGCCATCGCTCGCCTTGGTGATCGAGTGAAACAAGTACGAGTTATTGTAGAGCAAGCCAACGATATTTTCATGTACTTGGTAGAGTGGGTCATGAAGCTTGCTCCGTATGGGGCTTTTGCATTAATTACTATCGCGATCGGTGGACAAGGATTGGATGCGATTACAGCGATGGGAAAATATATGTTTGCTGTGTTATTAGCGCTATTTATTCATTTCTTTGCAGTGTACGGCACAGCGGTATGGATGCTTGGAAAAATGAACCCGATCGCGTTTATTAAAGGATTTTCTCCGGCGATGGTTGTTGCATTTAGTACATCAAGCAGTAATGCTACATTGCCAGTATCAATGGAAACAGCGCAAAAAAACTTAAATGTTCCAAAAAGCATTAGCGGTTTTGTGCAACCGCTTGGGGCGACAATTAACATGGATGGAACAGCCATTATGCAAGGTGTGGCAACGATGTTTATCGCACAAGTATATGGTGTTGATTTGACATTCGGTGATTTATTGACAGTTGTTTTAACAGCAACGCTTGCAAGCATTGGCACAGCAGGAGTGCCAGGTGTTGGATTAATTATGCTTTCTATGGTGTTAACATCAGTTGGTCTACCTGTTGAAGGAATTGCGCTTATTTTAGGGGTTGATCGACTACTTGATATGACGAGAACGGTTGTAAATATTACTGGAGATGCTGCATGTGCAGTCATTGTTGCAAAATCAGAAGAAAAATATGAGAAAGCGAACTAAACGAGGGAGATCCCCCTCGTTTTATTGTTTATAATAAATGAGATGGGAAGGACAGCGGCAGTCAGATGAACCAAATTTTTTCACGATCCATTGCCCATTATATTGTTGAAAAAGCTGTTGGGCACGTGCGCATTCACTAAGTTCAGGGGAATATGTTTGGATGTGTGTGATCTCACCGTACGGTCGAATGTAATCGATGTGCCATCGCTTTCTTTTTTCTACCTGTATGTGACGTTGAATACGCGATTGCATGTTTCGTTTAGCGCTCCCTACATAAATATAGTTTCCCTTTGGAAATAAAAACGTACCTAGTTTCCCAATCTCAACGATGGCGTTGTTATCGATTGCAAAGAAAATCGCATAAACGGTATGCTGCTTGTTGAACATTTTTTCCACCTCTCGAAAATTTGTCATTGAAAAATGAAAATGTTAGCACTACAATAAAAGAAGCGTATGTATAAAAAAAGGAGATGACGTTATGCTTTCGAACATAGGTTTACCTGGTTTAATTTTAATTCTTGTCATCGCTCTTGTCATTTTTGGACCGAAAAAATTGCCTGAGATCGGACGGGCTTTTGGTGAAACATTACGTGAATTTAAAAAATCTACAAAGGGATTGCGTGACGAAGTATTAGAGGAGCTCGACGAAAAGAAAGAAACGCGTAAATCATAAAGCGGCAACGATGTGTTGCCGTTTTTAACATGGAAAAAGGTTGGTGTTTACGCTCGTGGAAGAAAAGCAACGATATGAAGATAAAGAGATGACGTTAGTTGAACATTTAGAAGAATTGCGCAAGAGAATTTTTATTGTTGTTGGAGCGCTTATTTTATTTTTTATTGTAGGATTTATTTTTGTTCAAGATTTATATCGCTGGCTTATTGCTGATTTAGATGTAAAATTAACCATTTTAGGTCCTACTGATATTTTATGGGTATATGTCATGTTAGCTGGCGTATTCGCGATTACGATGACGATTCCAGTACTTGTTTGGCAAATATGGATGTTTGTTAAACCTGCCCTTACTCCGAGAGAACGGAAAGTTACATTATCGTATATTCCTGCTACATTTTTGTTATTTGTACTCGGGCTATGTTTTGGCTACTTTGTCGTATTGCCGATGGTGTTTCACTTTTTAATGAGTCTCGGGGAAGATTTGTTTGCAACTATGTTTACAACAGAAAAATATTTTCGCTTTATGTTGAACATGACGGTTCCTTTTGCTGTATTGTTTGAACTACCCATTATCGTTATGTTTTTAACAAGCATCGGTATAATTAATCCATATGCGTTACAAAAAATGAGAAAATATGCATACTTTATATTAGTTATTATTGCAGTAACTATTACGCCACCAGATTTTATCTCTGACTTTTTAGTAACTATTCCGTTGCTGTTATTGTATGAGGTGAGTATATCTATCTCAAAGTTTGTGTATAAACGGAAAGAAAAACAGGTTGAACAAGAAGCGTCTTCAGAATAGAAGGCGCTTTTTATTTACCCGTTTATTATAATAAAAACTATTTTCATGTTGCTAATATATTTAAGAACATTTTGTTACATTTATCCCACGAAAATAATATAAAGGTAAATAATGATATATAATCAATTGTAAACGTTATCATGTAAAGGGGAGGAGCTATGTGAAGAGAAAGACGATTTTGGAAGAAGTGCTTGATCGCGGCCTTACGAGACGCGATTTTTTAAAAATGTGTACAGCACTGGCGGCGACAATGGGATTAGATTTTTCGCAAACCGATCAAGTTGTTGCGGCAATGGAAAAAAACTACCGCGTCCCAGTCATTTGGCTACAGTTTCAAGACTGTACAGGTTGTTCTGAATCATTTATTCGCTCTACGCATCCAAAAGTGGAAAGCGTGCTTTTCAACATGATTTCTCTCGAGTATTCAGAAGCGCTTTCTGCTGCTTCAGGCCATCAAATTGAAGCCGCACTTGAACATGTTCTGGAACATTATTCGGGGGAATACATACTTGCGGTAGAAGGAAGTTTGCCAACAGATGATGCGTTTTTAACTGTCGGTGGCGTGTCGGCAAAAGAGACGTTTCTTCGCGCTGCTAAAGGAGCAAAAGCGATTATTGCATATGGAAGCTGTTCGTCGTGGGGCGGAATTCCTGCTGCATATCCGAATCCGACAAAAGCTAAGCCGATTACATATTTCGTGAAAGATAAACCGATCATCTTAGTACCCGGGTGTCCACCGATCGCAGAAGTGATGACGGGAGTGGTTGCCCATATGATTACGTTCGGTAGACTTCCAGAGCTTGATCATCTCGGCAGACCGAAAGCGTTTTATCGTCATCGTATTCATGATAAATGTAATCGTCGCGCATATTTTGATGCGGGATTATTTGCGGAATCGTTTGACGACGAAGGAGCAAGACAAGGATATTGCTTATACAAAGTAGGGTGCAAAGGACCGACAACATATAACTCCTGTGCAGAGATGCGTTGGAACGGAGGAGTGAGCTACCCGATTCAATCTGGAAATCCGTGTATTGGTTGCTCTGAAAAAGGATTTTGGGATAACGGTCCTTTCTTTGTTCGTCGTGCGAAAATCCCTGCTTCTCAAACAACGATTAATCCAGAAACAGTCGGAGCGATTGCTGTCGGTATAACGGCTGCAGGCGTTGCTGCTCACGCTGCTGTCACAGCGTTGAAGAAAAAAGATGAATATCATGATCGAGGTGAATAAAGATGACAGAGCGTATTGTTGTCGACCCAGTCACGCGAATTGAAGGTCATTTACGCATTGAAGTAGATATTGACGAGAGAGGTGTTATTCAAGAGGCGTTTAGTTCAGGAACAGCGGTCCGCGGTATTGAGTTAATCGTGCGCGATCGTGATCCAAGGGACGTTTGGGCGTATGTGCAGCGCATTTGCGGTGTTTGCACAACTACACATGCTTTAGCTTCTATCCGATCCGTTGAAGATGCGCTGGATATTAAAATTCCAAAAAATGCTCATCTTATCCGTGACATTATGAATGCTGCAGTTTTTTTACATGACCATGTCGTTCATTTTTATCATTTACATGCATTCGATTGGATTGATGTATTAAGCGCTCTGAAAGCCGATCCGAACGAAACGAGCCGCATTGCTCAGTCTCTCTCCAATTGGCCAAAATCGTCACCAGGTTATTTTAAAGAGATTCAAATGAAGGTACAAAAAGTTGTGGATAGTGGACAACTCGGCATTTTTGCAAACGGCTATTGGGGGCATCCAGCGTATAAGTTACCGCCTGAGGTGAACTTGCTTGCTGTTGCCCACTATTTAGAAGCGCTTGATTGGCAAAAGGAAATTGTTAAAATTCATACCATTTTCGGGGGGAAAAACCCGCATCCTCATTATGTTGTCGGCGGAATGGCCACTCCAATTGATATAAATAGTGATAATGCAATTCACGCAGAGCGTCTTATGCATGTTTCGCAAATTATTGATCAGGCAGTAGAGTTTGTAAACCATGTTTACATTCCCGATTTATTGGCGATTGGTTCGTTTTATAAAGATTGGACATATGGCGGAGGATTAAATAACTATTTATGTTATGGGGATTTTTCGACAGGTGATATTCGGGATGTGCATTTATATCGTTTCCCACGTGGTGTTATTTTAAATGGTAATTTAAACGAAGTGCTTGATGTCGATCCGAAAGATCCAGAACAAGTAAAAGAATTTATTGATCATTCGTGGTACACATATGATGGGAAAGAGGGGGGAGGTGGCAAACATCCGTGGGAGGGAGAAACATCACTCCGTTATACAGGGCCAAAACCACCGTTTAAAACATTAAATACAGATGAAAAATATAGTTGGCTAAAATCTCCAAGATGGAAAGAGCATCCGATGGAAACAGGACCACTTGCGCGCATGCTAGTTGGCTATGCGTTAAAGAAAGATGAGTTTGTTGGATTAGTAGATGATACATTAAAGAAATTGAGTTGGCCACTTGAAGCGATGAGCTCGGCACTCGGACGTACAGTAGCGCGTGGGCTTGAGTCTATTCTCGTTGCCAAATGGATGCGCGATGATATGGACGCATTGCTTGCGAATATTCGCAACGGAAATCAAATTACATTCGATCGGACAAAATGGGAGCCAAGCACGTGGCCTAAGCGAGCGAAAGGAGTAGGATGGATGGAGGCGCCACGTGGTGCGTTAGGCCATTGGATTGAAATTGAAGATGGGAAAACGAAAAACTATCAAGCCGTCGTTCCAACGACATGGAATGCTTCACCGCGTGACCATAAAGGGCAAATTGGTGCGTATGAAGCGTCTTTAAAGGGAACGCCATTGCTTGATAAAGAAAAGCCGTTAGAGATTTTGCGCATCATCCATTCGTTCGATCCATGTTTAGCATGTGCGGTTCATTTAACCGATCTTGAATCGAAACAAACAACGCATATTCGTATTGGGTAGGAGGGGAGTGTATGTCAGTCCCGACAAATCCAAAAATTGAACAAAAACAGACGGAAGTCATTTGGAAGCGATCGCGGAAAGCAAAACGTATTGAGCTAAATGATCACATGGTGAAAGTGTACGTATGGGAATTACCTGTTCGTATTTTTCATTGGATTAATGCTTTTTCTATCATAGTTTTAATGATTACGGGCGTGTTTATCGGCCGCCCGTTCGTGTCTGCCTCCATTCAAGAAGAAGCGTATTACTCGTTTTTGATGGGGTGGGCACGTTATATTCACTTCTTCGTTGCTTTCCTTTTTACTATTAATTTAGCTGTTCGTTGGTATTGGGTATACAAAGGAAACGAACATGCGACGTCGAACCCATTTCGACTTTCTTTTTGGAAAGAAGCATTTGAAACTATCAAATATTACTTATTTATGAAAAATAACAAAAAACATTATATCGGACATAATCCGCTCGCTCAATTAAGCTATTGGATTTTCATTGGATTAGGCTCAATTATTATGATGCTTACAGGATATTATTTATTATTCGAGCCACAACCTGAGTCCATTTACGGAAAAATGTTTATGTGGGTTGCCCATTTATTTGGCGGCGATAGCTATTCTGTTCGTTCGTGGCATCATCTCGTTGCATGGGGATTTATCATTTTTACTGTTGTACACGTGTACATGGCATTTCGTGAAGACTACTTGCAACGGAATGGAACGATGTCATCCATTTTTACTGGCTATAAAATAGAGAGAAAAAAAGAAGCATTAGGTGAACACGATGAAAAATAAAAAAATAACCGTTCTCGGAATTGGGAACTTATTGTATTCTGACGAAGGTGTTGGTATTCATATTTTGCCATTACTGGAAGAAAGACTTGCACAATACGAAGATGTTGAAGTAGTGGAGGGTTCGACCGATGGAATGCGGCTACTTGGAACAATCGAAGAGACGGAGTATTTAGTGGTAGTCGATGCTGTCAATGCAGGAAAAGAAGCGGGAACGATTATTACATTAGTCGATGATGAAATTCCAGCTTATTTTGGAATGAAAATGTCCATTCATCAACTTGGTTTTCAAGAAGTGTTATTAGCTGCGAAACTACGCCAAACCATTCCAAAACAAATGGTGTTATTCGGGGTTCAACCTGCCTCCCTAGTTCTTGGTTTAGATTTATCTCCAATTGTGCAAGCACAACTTCCATATGTTGTCGAGCGAGTTGTGCGTCAAATAGAAGAGTGGTGTCACACTCCATGAATCGTCTCCAATTTTTAAAGATGATGCGCAATAGTTTAATGGAAACGGTGAAAGAAGCTTCTGCCCCGCTATTAGAAGATGAGGTGGAAAAAGTGAAAACATTGTTTTTTAGTCATCGCACGTGGCATTCCATTGGCCCGTGCGACGATGTACATGGCGTTGAAATGAAAACCGTTGCCCGCATTCCGATTGTCGTTTATAAACATGGCGGAACATTACATGTAAGAAAGGCGTTTTGTTCGCACTGTCACGTGATGCCACATTATATTGAGCAAGATCATCGTTTCATTTGCTTGTACTGTGATCGTGAATGGTACGTATTGTCACAAGAAGGAACGTTGCATATGCCAATTCTCCAAACAAAACAAGAAGGAGATGAATGGTATGTGCAAATAGAAGGGGATTCGTATGCATGAGATGGCGTTGATGGGAGAAATCGTTCATTTAATTGAGCAAGACGCTCGAAGCAAAGAGATGAA
The DNA here is from genome assembly GCF_019448545.1 of Anoxybacillus sp. ST4. Taxonomy (NCBI): domain Bacteria; kingdom Bacillati; phylum Bacillota; class Bacilli; order Caryophanales; family Anoxybacillaceae; genus Anoxybacillus; species Anoxybacillus sp. ST4. Next base: position 37,568 of record NZ_JAHZOE010000023.1, read on the forward strand.
ACAAGTAAAAAAAGTGGAGTTGTTAGTTGGTACGTTAAGCAATGTGCTTCCAGATGCATTACAGTTTGCATTTGATGTGTATAAAGTGCAAGCGGATCGGCAGATGCTGAATTGGTTATTCATATGGAAAGAGCGAGAGCAATTTGTGCAATTTGCGGAAAAGAATATGAACCAGCTACAAAAATTACGCAATGTCCAACATGCTTGCTTCCGAGCGGAAACATTGTAGCAGGGGAAACATTTCGCATTCTATATACATGCACCTTAAAACCATGACTTCTGTATGAACACCTTTTTTCATGGCTATACTGCTCCTAAATATTTCTATACAAAAGGAGCGGAATTGGCATGAAACGTCTGAAAATCACAAATGATC
>NZ_JAHZOE010000024.1:0-36873 GCF_019448545.1 Anoxybacillus sp. ST4
CCAAGTTACGATCCCTTCAATCACATGGTATAGATTTAAGTTACCACAAATAAGGAAAAAAGAAAAGAAGAAAAAATTCACGAGGAAAGTGAACTTTTTCTTGACTCCCCACTTTTTCAACACTTTGTAATCCTTTCTTTACCGAAGGATTAGCTTTTTTCGTTTATCTCCCGTTGCAGGCGGCGGTATGATACATACATTGCAATTCTCCACGGAACAATCATCGAGAAAGCAAGAATCCAAAACATTCCCGCAAGCTCCCCATACTCAATCGTACGGCTTAAATACGTTTTCAGCGCTAAACGTAATACGATTAAAATAACAAAAATGAAAACAAACGCTTTAGAGCGTTGTAAATAAATGTCGTTGTTCCGAACTTCAAACGAGGATGTTTTAATTAATAAAATAGAAAAAAGCCCCCCAATCATAACGGCTTCTATAAACTCTAGCACCGTTACCCGGAACATCGGATGGAGAAACATGAACGCCCCTGTGCTCATAAAAACAGGGGGTAATACGATTTTTTTAGCACTTGTCGGCTTTTTTGCCGCTTTCATTCGAATGAGAAAAACAATCCCAGCCATAAACACCGCGAATAATGAACTAAAGATAGCCAAAGTCAATCGTCCTCTCTTCTGTTACTGCAACACACGTTGGATCGCTTCGATGACACGGCTTTCATCAAATGGTTTTACAATAAAATCAAGCGCTCCCGCTTCGATCGCTTCAACGACCATCTTTTGTTGCCCCATTGCCGAGCACATAATAATTTTTGCTTGTGGATCACGTTGTTTAATTTCCCTTACAGCCTCAAGTCCGCTCATCACCGGCATCGTAATATCAAGCGTCACAACATCCGGCTTTAACTCCATGTAAAAATCGACAGCTTCTTTTCCGTTTTCCGCTTCCCCGACTACTTCATGATTCGCTTTTTTCAAAATATTTGCTAACGTCATACGCATAAATTTCGCGTCATCGACAATTAAAATTCTTGCCATTTCCTTTCCCTCCACACCCTAAAAACTAAAAACCTGTGAATCCTCCGAATATATTCGTCATATAAATCGTTATTTTCGTCATCCAATCAAAGAACAACACGATACCCATTCCTACCATGACATACCCACCAATTTTCATCAATTTGACATGATGTTTTCGAATCCAACCCATTTTTCCAATAAAAAACGATAAAAGTAAAAATGGCAAAGCAAAGCCTAGTGAATACGCCGTCATATAAACTACACCTAAACTTGGGTTTGTCGCCGCCAAAGCAATGACTGATACTAGAATCGGCCCTGTACAAGGCGTCCAACCGGCAGCAAACGCCATTCCGATAAGAAAAGAACCAATGTAACCAGACGGTCGATGTTGAAAAGATAAACGACGATCGGTCATTAAAAACTTCGGTTTAAAGACGCCGATAATAACAAACCCGAAAAATACCATCAATATTGCACCAATTTGACGAATGAGATCTTGGTATGTATGAAAAAAACGACCTAGAATGGACGTACCAAAACCAATTGCAATAAAAATAAATGAAAATCCGAGCAAAAAAAATAACGTATGTAACAAACTTCTTCTTTGTAGCAATGCATAGTCTGATTTCAAATCACTAACTGAAATCCCCGTAATATATGACAAGAAAGCTGGATAAAGCGGCAAACAACACGGAGAAATAAACGAAAGCACACCTGCTCCAAATGCAACAAGCAGTTGAACGTCCATATGATTGGCACTCCATTTCTTTTCATTTTCCTATATTTTATCAAAAAAATACAAATGCGAGCAACAGCTTCTTTCCGTGCGAAAAAAGACACTCATCGAGAGTGCCTTACTTTTATTTTAATTGATTATTCATCGCTTTCATCATTTGATTGATTTTCTTTTGCGATGGAGTCATTCCCATTTGCATCATCATCATTCGGATCATTTGCTCATTAATTGGTGGATTTTTTTTCAAGTAGTTCATCATTGTTTTACGCGCAATAAAAAATCCAAGCGCAACGCCAGCAGCAAGCGCTACAATGCCTACTAAAATCATTTCCCACATATTTTTTCCTCCTTCATGTTGTCTACATTACACTATACTAAACAATAACGGTTTGTACAATATGTTCAACAAAAAATCTTTATTCGATAATAAAACGGGGAGTCCCTCTCCCCGTTTTATTATTTGTTCAATAATGCTTTGACGCGCGCAACGACATTTTCCACTGTAAATCCATATTCTTGCATAATTTTTTCTCCAGGTGCGGAAGCGCCGAAACGATCGATAGCTAAAATATCTCCCTCATCGCCTGTATAACGCTCCCAACCAAGAGATGCGCCCATTTCAATAGCAAGACGTTTTTTCACACGTTTTGGAATGACGCTTTCTTTATACTCAGCTGGCTGAGCCTCAAAACGATCCCATGAAGGCATGCTCACAACAGAAACATAGATGCCCTCGTTCGCTAACACTTTCTGAGCCTCTACCGCCAGACTGACTTCTGAACCTGACGCAAGCAATAATGCTTGTACCTCTCCTTGCGCTTCAGAAACGACGTAAGCCCCCTTCTTCACTCCTTCGTAAGCACGCTCAGCTGTCGTAGCTAGCGTAGGGAGATTTTGACGTGTCAATACAAGTGCTGTCGGACGGTCCGTAGACTCTACTGCCAAGCGCCATGCTGCCGCTGTCTCATTCGCATCTGCCGGACGGATGACGCATAAATTCGGCATCGCTCTTAATGAAGCAAGCTGCTCAATCGGCTCATGCGTTGGACCATCTTCCCCAACAGCAATGCTATCGTGCGTAAGTACGTATGTGACAGGCAAGCCCATCAAAGCAGCAAGACGAATGGCTGGACGCAAATAGTCTGAGAAGACAAAGAACGTACCACCGTACACTTTGACCCCACCATGAAGCGCCATACCATTGAGTGCCGCTCCCATCGCAAATTCACGCACACCAAACCAAATGTTGCGACCTTCATAGCTTCCTGGTAAGAAATCTCCCGCACCCTTAATTAACGTTTTGTTTGAACCGGCTAAATCTGCAGATCCACCTAAAAATTGCGGTACAACTTTCGCGATCGCATTTAACACTTCACTAGAAGAAGCGCGTGTTGCCAAGCTTTTTCCTTCTGCGTATACTGGCAATGCTTTTTCCCAGCCTTCAGGAAGTTTACCTTCAATCGCCATGCGCAATTGTTTTGCTAAGTCCGGATACTCCTTCTCATATTCAGCAAACAGCGCATTCCACTCTGCTTCTTTTTTCTCGCCAGCCTCTTTTACGACTTTTTCAAAATGGGCATACACTTCATTTGGAACGTAAAAATCTTCTTCAAACGTCCAGTTATACGCTTCTTTCGTTAGTTTAATTTCATCTTTACCGAGCGGCGCACCGTGTACATCTGCTGTTCCAGCTTTGTTTGGTGAGCCGTAGCCAATCGTTGTCTTTACCTCAATTAACGTTGGACGTTCTAAATCTTTTTGAGCTTCAGCGATGGCTTGAGCAACTTCTTCAATATTGTTGCCGTCTTCTACGCGAATGTACTGCCATCCATACGCTTTAAAGCGTTGCTCTACGCTTTCCGAAAACGAAAGATTTAATTCCCCATCTAATGAAATATCATTTGAATCATAAAGCACAATGAGACGGCCAAGCTTTAAATGCCCTGCTAGCGAAGCAGCTTCTGCAGAAACACCTTCCATTAAGTCACCGTCGCCACAAATGGCATATGTAAAATGATTAATGATTTCGAATTTGTCCTTGTTGTATGTAGCTGCTAAATGACGCTCTGCCATTGCCATTCCGACAGCCATCGCAATCCCTTGGCCAAGCGGTCCAGTCGTCGCTTCTACCCCTGGGGTATGACCGTACTCCGGATGGCCCGGTGTTTTGCTTCCCCATTGACGAAACTGTTTAATGTCTTCCATCGTAACGTCATAGCCACTTAAATGAAGCAAGCTATACAATAGCATCGAACCGTGTCCTGCTGACAAGACAAAGCGGTCACGATTAAACCATTTTGGATTACGTGGATTATGGTTCATAAACTTTGTCCATAACGTGTACGCCATTGGTGCAGCTCCCATCGGCATTCCCGGGTGCCCTGAGTTCGCTTTTTCAATTGCATCGATCGACAATGTACGAATCGCAGCAATCGATAGTTGTTCAATCGTATGTGTCATCGTCTTCATCCTTTCGTTTGTAAACATTCTCATCTTTTATGATATAGAAAAGTGCGTGAAATGTACAATGTTTCACAACATTTTTTTTGACAAACTGACGAAAAAAGAGAACATCTATATTAGTATGTTCTCCACAATATGCGCATTAATGCAGTCGTTTTTTCTTGCTTTCCTTCAATTTTTTTGGGGTGACATCATTTCCATTAGGATCAATGACTTTTACATGATGCAATGTCTCGATCATCGACGCACGAAACGCCGCAATATACTCCGTTCGGAGTTGCAATTGTTCTTGTTTCTCTTCATCTGTCAAACCTTCTATTTTTGCTTTTTTAGCTAATGCATTAATTCGTGCGATTTTTTCAGCAGATAACATCCATCTCATTCCTTTGTACGAAATTACTTTTTATCCGTATCATCATACAAAAATTTTTCATCGTTGACAAGCTGCTCATATTCCTTATATCTTCGGTGAACGGTCGCTTTTGATACATCGTATCCAAATGAGCGAAGCATAGCAGCAATTTCAGCAAACGTTAAACCATTTTGACGTAAACGAACAATATCTTCCATTGGCACGTCTTTTCGATCCCGTCCAGCATGTTCGCCAATGTTGCGCAAATTATTTTCCGGTCGATAGCCATTTTGAACAGCTCTTTGCATCCCGCGTTTAATTTTTAAGTTATGTATTTTTCTTTGATACTCCTCTACAATGCTAATGATTTCTAAAACCATTGAGTCTGCTTCCGATAACTGAAGCTCCCCACGATGGCTTACTGTATAGACGCGAATACCTTCTTTTTGTAAACAACGAAGAAGCGCAATTTTTGCATTTCCTCGCCCAAGTCTTGTTTCATCTTGAACAAGAACGACGTCAATACGATGTTGTTTGATTGCATCGAGCAGCTCCATAATTCCTGCGCGCTCAATATCATAACCGCTTGCTTGCTCTTCAATGATTTTGACAACATTCATGTCATATTCCGTTGCAAGCTGTTTAAGTTCCTCTTTTTGTCTTTGTAACGATGTTTCTTGCGCTTGCTTCGTCGTGCTTACACGACAATAAATAATTGCGTTCATTCGCCATCCCTTTCTACTGACTATTGTTTGTTAGCGACAAGCTGGTTCTCGCCATTTGATTTTAACACAGGGATCACGATTTTCTCACCAACAATTAATCGGTCGTCTGAACGTCGATTGACTTCCATCACCCATTCAATAAATTGTTGATGGGACAATCGATGTTCATGTTTATACTTATCCGCTAGTTCCCATAATGTATCACCAGCTGATACGGTAATTTCAACATACTTTTCTTTATCAACAGATTGTGTTACATGTAAAAACGCCCACACGAACAATGCACTAAATAAGATCATCATCACATAATGTATTTTCCCCATACCATCTACCCCCCTAACACAGAACGTTTGTTTGTATTTATCATAACGGGAACTTTTGTTCGTGTCAACCATTTTTTTCGAACTTATGTTTGTATCTATGTACAAATATATGTTATAATGTGGGCAAAGATTGAAAAGGAAGAGGTGTATAAAGATGGCGAAATTATCAAAACGGCAACAACAAATTTTGGACTTTATTAAACAAGAAGTTCGCTCAAAGGGGTATCCACCATCGGTGAGGGAGATTGGGGAAGCGGTCGGTTTAGCATCGAGTTCTACCGTCCACGGACATTTAGCGCGTTTAGAAAGCAAAGGATTCATCCGCCGAGATCCGACCAAGCCTCGTGCCATTGAAATTTTAGATGATCATGAATCCATCCCAAAAACAAACGTCATCAACGTTCCAATCGTCGGAAAAGTCACAGCTGGACAACCAATTACCGCAATAGAAAACATTGAAGAATATTTCCCTCTCCCGGAACGATTCGTTTCACCAGATGATCAAGTATTTATGTTGCAAATTGTCGGAGAAAGCATGATTGAGGCTGGTATTTTAGATGGGGATTACGTGATCGTCCGCCAACAACAAACGGCCAATAACGGGGATATCGTTGTAGCTATGACAGAGGATAACGAGGCAACAGTAAAGCGCTTTTTTAAAGAAAAAGACCATATTCGCTTGCAACCTGAAAATTCATCCATGGAACCGATCATCGTCCAAAACGCTACCATTCTAGGGAAGGTCATAGGTGTATACCGAACTATTCACTAACAACATTAAATTTTCAGTATAATAAAAAAAGCTAACGGTGCTTCCGTTAGCTTTTTTTATTAGTACAGGCTCATATATTGTTCGCGTTCCCACGGATGTACTGCCGTACGGAACATATCCCATTCAATTTCTTTTGCCTCAACGAAGTGTTCAAATAAATGTCTGCCAAGGGCATTGACGATCACTTCATCAGATTTTAAGTTTTGCAACGCTTCTGCTAACGTTGCAGGTAAATCGACAATTCCTTCTTCCAAACGTTCTTCTTTCGTCATTACATAAATGTTGCGGTCAACTGGCGCAGGAGGCGTTAGTTTATTTTTAATTCCATCTAATCCAGCTGCCAACAATACAGCCATCGCTAAGTATGGATTAGCTGCTGGGTCTACGCTACGCACTTCAATGCGTGTGCTCATGCCGCGTGACGCTGGGATACGAATAAGCGGGCTACGGTTGCGTGCCGACCACGCCACATAACAAGGTGCCTCATAGCCTGGAACAAGACGTTTGTATGAGTTTACCGTTGGGTTTGTTACCGCTGTAAAGTTTGGAGCGTGCTTTAATACACCGGCAATAAACTGTAATGCTGTTTCACTTAGTTGTAGCTGACCGTTCGGATCAAAAAAGGCATTTTCACCATTTTTAAAGAGCGACAAGTTACAATGCATACCCGAACCATTCACACCAAAGAGCGGCTTTGGCATAAATGTCGCATGCAAACCGTGTTTACGTGCGACTGTTTTAACAACAAGTTTAAACGTTTGGATGTCATCACACGCTTTTACCGCATTAGCATACTTAAAGTCAATTTCATGTTGTCCTGGCGCAACTTCGTGATGGGATGCTTCAATCTCAAATCCCATTTCTTCTAATTCTAATACGATATCGCGACGGCAATTTTCCCCTAAATCTGTTGGTGCTAAATCAAAGTAGCCGCCATTATCATTTAATTCTAACGTCGGTTCACCTTTTTCGTCTAGCTTAAATAGGAAAAACTCCGGCTCTGGACCTAAGTTGAATTCTGTAAATCCGAGCGCCTCCATTTCTTTCAACACCCGCTTTAAGTTATAACGCGGGCATCCTTCGAATGGGGTACCATCTGGATTGTAAATGTCACAAATAAAACGAGCCACTTTCCCTTTTTCGGCTGTCCACGGGAAAATAACGAATGTATCTAAATCCGGATATAAATACATATCTGATTCTTCAATACGAACAAATCCCTCGATCGACGATCCATCAAACATCATTTTATTATCGAGCGCCTTTTGCAATTGACTTACAGGAATTTCTACGTTTTTGATCGTACCGAGAATGTCTGTGAACTGCAAGCGAATATACTTTACATTCTCTTCCTTTACAATACGAAAAATGTCTTCTTTTGTGTACTTAGCCATACATATTCCTCCCCCAGAATGAAAAAGATCATTTATGTTTATATTAAAAACATAAATTTTTTAATGGAAAAAGCGAGCGATGTCCCCTTGGCGAAGCGATGCACGATTAAAACGGCCGGCTTGCATTAATTCGGCACGCAACAATTTGCGTAACTCTGCCTCTGACAAATCTTGCTTCATCACTTTTGGTGCAACGGATGGCGTTGTCTCAACGTGCTGTTGTTGACGTGAGGCAAAAATTTGTTTAATCCCCGCTAAATTAACCCCTTGCTCGATGAGGTCTTTAATTTCAAGCAAGCGATCTACATCATTAAATGAAAATAGCCGACGATTGCCTTCCGTACGAGCAGGTGAAACAAGACCGTGTTCCTCATAATAGCGGATTTGACGTGCTGACAAATCGGTTAACTGCATAACAATGCCAATTGGAAACAACGGCATGGAGCGACGAATTTGACTATTCATGTCGACCCCTCCTCACGTAATACATATTTTCATTTTATTCTATGTTATCTTATATGTCAATGATATGTTACGTTTCATTACATATTTTTTTCTGAAATATTTTATAATTGAATTAATCGTTTTTCAAGCAATCGGTCAACAGCCATGCAAACAGCAATTTTCACGTGCGAATACGTGAGACCCCCTTGTACGTATGCAACATACGGTGGTCGAATTGGTCCATCGGCTGATAGCTCGATGCTTGCCCCTTGTACAAACGTCCCCGCCGCCATAATGACATCATCCTCATAACCCGGCATGTAATTCGGATATGGAGTAAAATGCGAATTGACAGGAGAGGCGAATTGAATGGCTTGACAAAACGCAATCATTTGCTCTGCTCCATCAAATTGCACGGACTGAATCAAGTCCGTACGCTTCGCATCCCACGTCGGATACGTATTCATTCCGATTCGTTCAAGCATTGCTGCAGTAAACACGGCACCTTTCAACGCTTGTCCAACGATATGGGGGGCCAAGAAAAAGCCTTGATACATTTCTTGCAAACTGTACAAAGAGGCGCCTGCTTCCGCACCAATTCCTGGCGAGGTCATACGATAAGCACACATATTGATATATTCTTTTTTACCGACGAGATATCCTCCTGTTTTCGCCAATCCACCACCTGGATTTTTAATCAATGAGCCGGCGATTAAATCAGCACCAACATGACATGGTTCTTGCTCCTCAACGAATTCACCATAACAGTTATCAACAAAAACAACAACATCTTGTTTAATTGTTTTAACAACATCAATCATTTGTTTGATTTCAGCAATTGTAAACGAAGGCCGAGGATCATATCCTTTTGAACGTTGAATGCCGATCATCTTCGTCCGACCGTTGATTGCTCGTTCGACTGCTTCAAAATCAACTTTTCCTTCTGAAGTAAGCGGCACGCTGTTATAACCAATATGAAACTCTTTTAACGAACCGATTCCTTCGCCGCGAATGCCGACGATTTCTTCTAGCGTATCGTACGGTTTTCCAGTAATATACAACAATTCATCCCCCGGACGTAACACACCAAACAGCGCGATCGTAATCGCATGTGTACCGGAAATGATTTGTGGGCGGACAAGCGCCGCTTCCCCACCGAATACGTCTGCATACACTTTTTCAAGCGTGTCACGTCCTATATCATCATAGCCATACCCTGTAGACGGAATAAAATGTGCATCGCTCACTTGATGACGACGAAAACTTTGCAGTACACGATATTGATTATAATCAATGCGAGCATCAATCGCCTGATGAATCGGTGCGATTTGTGCCTCAATTTCTTTGACAAGTGTAGAAATCGTTTCTCCATGTGTTAAATGCTCAAACATAACAAAACCCTTTCTATTTGTTGTATATTCTTAGTTGTAACAGTAATGGATGTTCCGACAATATGTAGCCGCTACATTCATACATGCCACTTTGTTCATTGTAATATATGTGCTGCACAATTGTTTCTGATTTTAGCTGTGCGAGCAGTTTCCCCTCAAATGCAGGAATCGCCACATCGTAACGTTCCATCGCTTCGATCATGTGTGCTTCAATAAATCGGCGCAGCTTTTGTACATCTTGTTCACTAAACGCACTTACTAATATATAGTCTGTTTTCGGGCTTGGAACAAAGCTTGGAAGGGTGATATCACGTTTGTTATATACAGTAGCGATTGGAATGGTCGTCGCCTCCAATTCTTCAAGTAAACGATAAACGGTTTGTTCATGTTGAATATAATCCGGATTCGATGAATCGACAATATGTAAAATAAAATCCGCTTCTTTCACCTCTTCTAACGTCGAACGAAACGCTGCCACAAGAGTAGTTGGCAAATCTTGAATGAAACCGACCGTATCCGTCAAAAGCGCCGTATAACCGCTTGGCAGCACCAATTTGCGCGTGAGCGGATCTAATGTAGCAAACAATAAATTTTCTTCAAAAGCATTGGCGTTCGTTAGTCGGTTAAAAAGTGTCGATTTCCCTGCGTTCGTGTAACCGACTAGCGCAATTTGAAACACCGCATTTTTCTTCCGCCGCTCCCGATATCTCCCTCGATGTTCAACAACAGCTTTTAACTGTGCTTTAATTTCGTCAATCCGGCGACGAATGTGACGACGGTCTGTTTCTAACTTTGTTTCCCCTGGTCCTCTCGTTCCGATTCCGCCGCCTAATCGGGAAAGTTCTGTTCCTTGTCCGCTTAAGCGTGGCAGTATGTATTGTAATTGTGCAAGCTCAACTTGCAATTTTCCTTCTTTTGAGCGCGCGCGGCTTGCGAAAATATCTAAAATAAGTTGCGTTCGGTCAATGATGCGCACGTTTAACAACTTTGTTAAGTTTCGATTTTGACTTGGCGACAGTTCATCATTAAAAATAATGACGTCTGGCTCAAATTGTTCCACGAGACGCACTAGTTCCTCCACTTTTCCTTTTCCAATATAAGTAGCTGGATGAACCGTTTCCCGCTTCTGCGACAGACTAATGATGACCTCACCGTTTGCTGTATGAACGAGGGAAGCAAGCTCTTCCATCGAATACAAAAATCGTTCATCATCAACATGCGGTAATTGACACCCAACAATAATTACTCGTTCTTTTTGCATATTTTCCCTCTTTCCTGTTGAACATCTGTTCTCATCATAACAAATCTCATTTAAAAGTGCTATGGCTGAAAAATGACCGTTGATTTTTTCATATTTTATACATAAAATTTTAACGTAATGTGACATAACAGAAAGGATTACGATCATGACTTGGGAAGTATTAAGTATGATTGGCACGGTTGCTTTTGCCATTAGCGGGGCGATTGTCGCCATGGAAGAAGAATACGATATTTTAGGTGTGTACATCCTCGGAATTGTAACAGCATTCGGCGGCGGTGCTGTACGCAACGTATTAATCGGCGTGCCTGTATCCATTCTATGGCAACAACAAACACTTTTTTTGATTGCGTTTATCGCGATGACGATTGTCTATTTATTCCCGCAAAAAATGTTGCCGCATTGGCAACGTTGGGGCAACTTTTTCGACGCCCTCGGACTTTCAGCTTTCGCCATTCAAGGGGCACTATATGCCGTTCAAATGAATCGACCATTAAGCGCAGTTATTGTTGCTGCTGTACTAACAGGGAGCGGAGGCGGAATGATTCGCGATGTATTAGCAGGAAGAAAGCCTCTTGTATTACGTGATGAAATTTATGCTGTTTGGGCCATTGTAGCTGGCGTTGCGGTTGGAACAGGCATTGCACACTCCTCAATTAGCCTGTATGTATTGTTTGTTGTCGTTGCCGCGTTGCGCATTTTATCGTACACATATAACTGGAAATTGCCGAATAAATCATTAAAAGCAGGGAATTAAAACAGGGGACCCAAATATCGTCCCCTGTTTTTTACTGTCCCCACCGCTCGACAATGGTCGCGGTTGCCATGCCGTGCCCGATACAAATCGTTAATAAGCCGTAGCGCCCCTTTCGTCGTTCGAGTTCGTGAACGAGCGACGTCATCAGTTTCACACCCGTTGCCCCAAGCGGATGACCTAACGCAATCGCACCACCGTTGACGTTTACTTTGGAAAGTGAAACACCAATTTCTTTTTGCCAAGCAAGGACGACAGACGCGAACGCTTCGTTAATTTCAATGAGGTCGATAGCGTCCATTGTGAGATTCGCTTTTTGTAATACTTTTTTCGTTGCCGGAATGACACCATCTAGCATGTACGTCGGATCAGAGCCAACAACTGTTTGAGCGACAATTTTTGCTTTCGGCCTCAAACCGAGTCGAATCGCTGTTTCCCGCTCCATGAGCAACACCGCCGCTGCGCCGTCGCTCATTTGGCTTGCGTTCCCAGCAGTAATTTTCCCGTTTTGTTTAAAGACCGGCTTCAATGCCGCCAGCGCTTCAAGCGATGTATCTTGGCGCGGCCCTTCATCAATTGTCACGATGATGTCGTTGCCGTCTTTATCAAGCCCGTTGACGGGCACGATTTCTTCCGTGAAGCGGCCTTCCGCTTGCGCCCGAAGCGCCCGCTGGTGGCTTTCGTACGCATATGCATCTAACTGTTCTCGTGTCAATTCGTATTTTTCAGCAATCAGTTCGGCAGAAACGCCTTGGTGGACGAATTCGTATTTTTCATGGAGCGACGGTGGAATCGTCCGCTCGTTTCCATCGCTTAAAATCGGCACTTTTGTCATACTTTCCACCCCAGACGCAATCGCGATGTCCATATCGCCTGATTTAATTTCCTGCGCAGCGAAATGAAGCGCCTGCTGGCCTGAACCGCACATCCGGTTAATTTGCACCGCGGGAACTTCTATCGGAAAGCCTGCCTCAAGCGCTGCTAAACGCCCGATATTATACCCTTGCTCGCCAATCGGTGTCACACACCCCATCACAATATCTTCAATCAATTGCTTTTCCACCCCAGCACGCTTAACAACTTCCTCAAGCACAATGGCCGCTAAATGAACCGGATGTTTGTCGCGAAACACCCCGTTTCGCTTGCCGACAGGAGTGCGTACCGCTTCGACAATGACTACTTCGCGCATGCTTTTCCCTTCTTTCATTCGTATGTGTAAAATCCTTTGCCTGTTTTTCGTCCGAGATGCCCTGCTTCGACGAGTTTACGGAGCGTCTGTGGCGGACGAAACCGGTCGCCATATGCTTCTGTCATATTTTCGCTGACAAACAACATCGTATCTAACCCGACTAAATCGGCAAGTTCAAGCGGCCCCATCGGATAATTCAGCCCGAGACGAATCGCTTTGTCGATATGCTCCGCAGAAGCGACCCCTTCTTCATACATGCGAATGCATTCGATCATATGTGCAGCTAGCGCTCTTGTTGTCACAAATCCTTGCATATCTTTTACGATGACTGTTTCTTTGCCGATTGCTTCCGATAGTTGCTGAATCGCTTCAATCGTCTGCCCGGACGTCGCCACGCCTTTCACAATCTCAATGAGCTTCATCACTGGCGCTGGGTTAAACCAATGCATGCCGACGACTTGGCTCGGACGCTTCGTCGCTGCGGCAATCGCCGTGACGCTTAATTCCGACGTATTTGTCGCTAAAATCGCTTCTTGTTTCGCGTAACGGTCAAGCTGTTCAAACACTTGTTTTTTGAGCGGCAAATGTTCTGGCACCGCTTCGACGACAACGTCTGCTTCTTTTACTGCTTCTTGCAAGTTCGTTTCCGTTTGAATGCGAGAAAGAATAGCGGACGCCTCTTGTTCTTGTAGTTTACCAGCCTTTACAAAACGAGAAAGGCTTTTTTGAATGGACTGCATTCCTTTTTCAAGTGCCGCAGCAGAAATATCGTATAAATAAACGGTTTTTCCTCCCATCGCTAACGACTGGGCGATGCCGCTTCCCATTAAGCCAGCACCGATGACCGCAATAATTTCCATCGTTACTCCCCCTATTGAACGTTCGTAAAATAATCGCGCAGTTGTTCACGTAATTTCATTTTCAAAAATTTTCCGACACTCGTTTTCGGAATTTCGCTCATAAAGACGATGTCATCTGGCAGCCACCATTTCGCAAATTGCGGACGTAAAAAGTCGTATAGCTCCTCTTTTGTCACATGTTTTCCTTCTTTTACTACGACGCAAGCGATCGGGCGTTCTTGCCATTGTGGATGCGGCACGGCAACAACTGCCGCTTCAAATACCGCTTCATGCGCCATAAGCGCATTTTCTAAATCGACAGACGAAATCCATTCCCCGCCGCTTTTAATGACGTCTTTCGTCCGATCGACAATTTTAATAAACCCTTCTTCGTCTACTGTCACGACATCGCCTGTATAGAGCCACCCATCGCGAAACGCGTCTTTGCTTCGCTCATCATTATAATATTCATCGGCAATCCACGGACCGCGCAAGCATAGTTCCCCCATTTCCGTTCCGTCCCACGCCACTTCGCCGTCTTTGCCAATCACTTTCATTTCTACCCCAGGCACAAGAAATCCTTGTTTCGCACGGATGTCCAATTTTTCTTCGTTCGATACGTGCTGCTGGTAGCTTTTGAGGCGCGACAAGACGACAAGCGGGCTCGTTTCCGTCATACCGTAGGCGTGCACGAACGGGATTCCGTATTTTTCTTCAAAGGCGCGAATCATTCCTTTCGGTGCTGCTGAACCGCCGCATAAAATGCGTGTCACGCTGCGTAAATCGTATGTGCCTTTCTCCAATTCGTTCAATAACCCAAGCCAAACAGTCGGCACACCAGCGGCAAGCGTCACTTTCTCTTGTTCCATCAGCTCGGCTAATATTTTCGGCGTAAATGCCGCCCCCGGCATGACAAGCGTCGTCCCGAACCAAACCGCGGCAAACGGCAAGCCCCACGCATTCGCATGAAACATCGGCACAACCGGCAGCGCCACATCCGATTCCGACAGTGCCGCGCTATCGGCAAGCCCAAGCGCCATGCTATGGAGAACGATGCCGCGATGGGAGTATAACACGCCCTTCGGATTTCCGGTTGTTGCGGACGTATAGCACATGCCAGCAGGGTGATGTTCGTCGATGTTTTTAACAAACGAAATCGGTTCAGTTTGTTGCAGCAACTGCTCATAGTGATAAACGGGCGCAAGCGTCGTCTCCGGGAGCGTCGATTCATCGGTCATAATGATAAACGCCTCGACGTTTATTTCGTCTTTCACCCGTTCAATGAGCGGCAATAAATCGGCGTCAATCAATAGCACGCGGTCGTTGGCGTGGTTAATAATATAGGCGATATGTTGCGGCGACAGGCGAATGTTAATTGTATGCAACACCGCCCCGATACCTGGAATGGCAAAATACGCTTCTAAATGGCGATGATGGTTCCACGCAAACGTACCGACGCGGTCCCCTATATTTACACCGAGCGTTTGCAATGCACTAGCAAGCTTTCTCGTCCGCTCGCCAATTTCTTTATACGTATGGCGGACAATCCCGTTCTTCATCCGCGAAATGACTTGTTTTTTCGGAAAAAACATTTCTGCCCGTTCAAGCATTGTCGCAATATTTAATGGAATGTTCATCATTTGCCACCACTCCTTTATGTTCGTTTAGTTTTGGGGCTCGTGCACGTTTCGTAAAAAACTGCTCATCATAACGGGTCGCTACTTCGATTTGGTCGTTATCCATATGAATCATTTTTCGGTACGTATCGCTTGCAAACCACGTTTTCGCTTCATCGGTTTCTAATACCGGCGTTAAGCAACAATCGACTTGTTGCGAAAAAACGATCCATTGTTGAAACGTCTTCGAGCGAAACAACTGCTTTATTTCTAGAAAAAGAGGATTGTCGTCGCAAGCTACTGACAAATGCCCTCCATACCATTCGGGCTTTTCGACTGCATTACAAAAATTGCGCCAAAAATGCGCTTCAAGCGCCGCAAGCGCCACGTACCGCCCGTCTTTCGTTTCGTACAGATGATACGACACAACTGTGCCAGCTAATACAGGAATCCCATTTTTTTGTCCTGTGTAATGTTCTAATACAAAATGATTCGTCATTATCGCAAGTAAACTGTCAACAAGCGCAACGTCAATATAGCACCCTTTTCCCGTCCGCTCGCGCGCATACAACGCAGCGATAATTTGTTCGACTACATGCATGCTCCCGATGAGATCGGCAAGCGTGATCGTCGGATGAACCGGGTGACCGTTCGCTTTTAGCTGGGCTAAAACGCCTGAAAGCGCCATATAGTTTAAGTCATGACTTCCGAACGATGCATACCGGCTATGTTGACCGTAACCGCTAATTGAGCAATACACAATCGATGGGTTAAGAGCCACTGCTTCTTCATAGCCAAGTCCAAGCCGTTTCATCACACTAGGACGAAAACTCTCAACGACAACATCGGCTTGGCGGATGAGCTGTTGCGCGATTTGAACATCTTGCTCGTTTTTCAAATCTAACGCGATGCTTTTTTTATTTTTATTGTTCGCGTCAAACAGGCAGTCGTCGGCTAGTCCGCGCATCCGATCGCCTGTTTTTGGCTCGATTTTGATGACTTCCGCGCCTAAATCCGCTAAGCGAAGGCTAGCGAACGGACCAGGGAGGTAGTGGGAAAAATCAATGACTTTCACCCCTTCAAGCAACGAAATCCCCCCTATAATCCAAGATGTTTCGCAATGATCATTTTCATCACTTCATTTGTTCCGGCATAAATGGCGCTAACCGGAATGTCGCGATAACGTCTTGCAATCTCGTATTCTTCCATATAGCCATAGCCGCCATGAAGCTGCATTCCCTCTGCCGCTATACGTTTGGCCATTTCTGTAATCCACCATTTTGCCATCGATACGTTCGCTACTACGTGTTTCCCAGCGATATGTTGTTCGATGACATCGTCAAGAAACGCGCGCCCTAGTGCAATTTCCGTCGCCATTTCCGCGAGCCGAAATTGGACAGTTTGAAATTGGCTAATCGTTTTCCCAAACGCCGTACGCTCCTTGACGTATTGTTTTGTTAAGTCAAACATCACTTCTGCCGCTGTCTGCGCCGCAATGGCAACAATGAGTCGCTCTTGCTGCAGTTTTTCCATCAAATAGTAAAATCCTTTTCCTTCTTCCCCAAGCAAGTTTTCAGCGGGAACTTTTGCATCGCTAAAAAACAGCTCGGCCGTATCTTGGGCATGCAATCCCACCTTCTCTAGCTTCCGACCGCGTGTAAACCCTGGTGTTCCTCTTTCGACGACAAGGAGACTCATACCTTTGTGTGGCGGATTTGCCTGCGGATTTGTTTTGCAGACGACGATGACTAAATCGGCATGAATGCCGTTCGTAATAAACGTTTTTTGTCCGTTGACGATATAATGGTCGCCTTGTTTCACCGCCGTTGTTTTGATACCTGCTAAATCAGAACCTGCGCCTGGTTCGGTCATCGCAATGGCAGTGACGATTTCCCCAGACACACATTTTGGCAACCATTTTTTCTTCTGCTCGTCTGTTCCGTACGACGTGATGTACGGAACAACGATGTCGTTATGCAAGCCGATGCCGACAAGGCTTGATCCTACTTTTTCCAACTCTTCATTGATGACGACGGAATAGCCGAAATCGGCACCAAATCCACCGTATGTTTCGTCTACCCACGGACAAAGGAAGCCGTTCTCTCCCATTTTCCTCCAAAATTCCCGTGGAATGATTCCTTGTTTTTCCCACTCTCCATAAAATGGATACGCTTCTTTTTGTAAAAATTTCTGGAATGCTTCGCGAAAGATGTGATGCTCTTTCTGCAAATACGTCGCTACCATTTTCCCACCGTCCTATGATTGAGCCATTTTTTTCATTTGTTCGCGCAATAAAAACTTTTGAATTTTTCCGCTTGCATTACGTGGCAATGCCTCTACAAAATAGTACGCGCGCGGTCGTTTGTATGGGGCGAGTTTATCGCTTTGTTTGCAAAACGCCTCTAATTGTTCAGCGGTAAGCGATTTGTCTTTTTTCACAACAAACGCAACGACTTTTTCTCCCCATAGCGCATCCGGTTCGCCAAGCACCGCAACATCAAGCACTCCTTCATGTTCATAAAGCACGTCTTCTACTTCACGCGGATAGACGTTTTCGCCGCCGCTAATAATCATGTCATCGACACGGTCGGCAACGTATAAATACCCGTCTTCATCCATATAACCTAAATCGCCAGAATGATACCAACCTTTATACATCGCTTTTTCCGTCGCATCTTCGCGATTGTAGTAGCCGACCATCATGCATGGACCTTTGACGATAATTTCGCCAACTTCCCCTGGCGGTAAAATGTCATCGGGGTCAGACGGTCCGTCTTCGCGCGGTTTGACGATGCGAATTTCATGGTTTAAACACGCACGTCCAGCAGATCCGGCTTTCGTTAATTGCTCCTCTTCGTATAAGAAAGTTACCGCTGGTCCCATTTCTGTCATGCCGTACGCTTGAATTAAGTCAATGCCTAACCGCTCTTTGCATTCTTTCACAAGCACTGGCGCCATCGGAGCAGCTCCGTACAAACCGATGCGAAGCGATGATAAATCATAATCGGACAATTTTTCTTGCAAAAGCATATTCCACATTGTCGGTGCAGCAAATAAGACAGTAATTCGTTCTTGTTCGATGACGGTTAATACTTGTTTCGGGTCGAAATGATGAACAATAACATTTGTTGCTCCAGCATGGACGCGCGGAA
Organism: Anoxybacillus sp. ST4; assembly: GCF_019448545.1. Classification (NCBI taxonomy): domain Bacteria; kingdom Bacillati; phylum Bacillota; class Bacilli; order Caryophanales; family Anoxybacillaceae; genus Anoxybacillus; species Anoxybacillus sp. ST4. The sequence continues at coordinate 18,389 of NZ_JAHZOE010000024.1, forward strand.
GGAAGCAACAATGCAATTCTGCGCAATGGAACATCGGTGCGGTGACAAGCCCCCGCTCTGTTTCGCGAATGCGCATCACAGAATTGCAAATCAAGCTTTGCTCGACCATGTCGCGATGTCGATGCATCACCCCTTTTGGCCGTCCTGTCGTTCCGCTTGTATACATAATCGCATATAAGTCATGTTCGAAAACGTCGATGGCTGGAAGCTCGCTAGTTGCTCGTTGGATTTGTTCATGATAGGAAGCAGCGTACGCTGGCGCTTGCCCGTCAATGACCCAAAAAGAAATGTGCGGAAATTCATGATGAATGGCTGTAATTTGTGGTTCAACTGCTTGTTCAAATAAAACGATTTTTGGGGTAGCATCCGTTAAAATGTAAGCGATTTCTTTCGGTCGTAAACGAAAATTAATCGGGTTAAAAACAGCGCCGATTTTCGCGCACGCAAAAAAAGCGGTCGCAAGTTCTGCTGTATTAAATAACACGGTCGATACGCGATCTCCTTTTCGGACTCCCGCTTCTAAGAAAGCGTTTGCAAGTCTGCTCACTTCTTTTTCCCATTGTTCGTACGTATAGCGAAGTCCTGTGCGGATATCGACAAGCGCTTCTTTTTTCGGGAATTTCCTTACCGACTGTGAAAATAACTCTCCAATCGTAATGTACAAAAAAAATCCCTCCTCACTTTTTATATCAATATAAATAATATTTATTATTTTCAGACTATATTCTACGAAATAAAGAAGAAACCCTTCTTTCGTACATAAAAAAATAAGGAAGGTTTCCCTTCCCTATTCATTCAACAACTAAATCACGTTCCCGTATGATCATGAGCTCCTTTTTGTCATAGCGTCCTTCGTGTAATAAACGTACTGCTTGTTTTCGAATTGCTTTTTCAATCAAGTTTCGAATGTAACGACCGTTACTAAACTTCCTTTGGAATCCCCCTACCAGTAACTGTTCAATATGTTCACGTAATTTTCGTTCTGCATCGGAAGTAAGCTCATATTCCCTTATGTGAAGCATTTGTTTTGCAATTTGTACAAGTTCCTCTGCTGTGTAATCAGGAAACTCAAGCATCAATGGAAAGCGTGACGGCAATCCTGGGTTGAGAGATAAAAAATAATCCATCTCAGCCGGATATCCTGCTAAAATCACAACTAAATCATCAGAAAAATCCTCGATTCCTTTTACTAACGTATCGATCGCTTCTTTTCCAAAATCTTTTTCCCCTCCACGTGCTAACGAATATGCTTCATCAATAAATAAAATCCCCCCGCGCGCTTTTTTAATTAAATCACGCGTTTTATTTGCTGTATGACCGATGTATTCACCAACTAAATCGGCACGTTCTGCTTCAATAAAGTGCCCTTTGGATAACACGTTCATTTCTAAAAATAACTTCCCAAGAATACGAGCAACTGTCGTTTTTCCTGTACCTGGGTTCCCTTTAAAAATCATATGAAGCGATTGTTTATTTCCTTTTAATCCGTTCGCTTGACGTGCTTTATTAATATATAACCACGCGTAAATTTCCTTAATTAATTTTTTCACTTCACTTAGCCCAACTAGCTCATCTAGCTCTTTTTGAATATCTTTCAACACCGCATGTTGATGATAATCAATTCGATTGGCCGTTTCTTCTTTCGTCAAATAATTGACGTTTTTAGCATTAAGTACGATATTAATTTGACTTTTCGTTTGCTTCATTGTCAACTCTGACAAGGCGACGTCACCTCTCCTTCACCGTTGCTTCTTTTACTAATATACGCTGTTCATATCCATTTCGTGACAAACGCCTAGCGAAAAAAAATCGCCCACCTCATCTGGTGAGCGATTTAGCTTACTCGATCTCAATTTTCACATTTTTTTGTGGCGCAAATGTGGAAATCGCATGTTTATAAATTAATTGTTGTTTCCCATCAACTTCTAATAACACCGTAAAATTGTCAAACCCTTTCACTAGACCACGCAATTGAAATCCATTTAACAAAAATACAGTAACCGTTGTCCCTTCCTTGCGCAACTGGTTTAAAAACTGATCTTGAATATTTATTGTGTTTTTCATTGCTTCGTCCTCCTCTTTTCTCTCTACATTACGTCTATATATTCGACTGAAAGCGAAACTTTCCTTCTATGTAATGCAAAATTTCATTTACTCGCACCGAAAACAGCGTATCATCCGTCATATCAAACCATTGAACGGGCATTTGATTGCGAAACCATGTCAACTGGCGCTTCGCATAGCGACGCGAGTTTTGCTTCAATTGTTCAATAGCTTCTTCTAGTGTGATAAGTCCATCTAAATACGAATACAACTCTTTATAACCGATCGCTTGAATTGCCTGACAATCGCGTACACCTTTTTCGTGTAACCGTTTCACTTCTTCGATCAATCCTTGAGCAATCATTTGATCTACTCGCTTATTAATACGCTCATACAATTTCTCACGTTCCATTGTCAGTCCAATAAGCGCTGTGTTATAAACGAGCTGCCGCTTTTGTTCTTTTAGCCATTCCGTCATCGTTTTTCCTGTGCAATGATAAATTTCTAATGCGCGAATGACGCGACGAACATTATTTGGATGAATACGCTCGGCACTTATCGGATCAATTTTTTTTAATTCCTCATAAAGTTCAATGGACGAACATCGTTCTAGCGATTGACGATACAAATCATTTGATGGAGCACTTGAAAATTGGTAATCATAGATGACAGATTGGATATATAGCCCTGTGCCTCCAACGATGATTGGAAGTTTTCCTCGATTCGTAATCTGTTGAATAAGCGATCGAGCAAGCGTCTGGAACTCTGCAACGGAAAAAGATTCATACGGCTCTTTTATATCAAGTAAATGATGCGGGATTTCTTCCATTTCTTCTCTTTGAATTTTTGCTGTTCCAATATCTAATCCTTTGTACACTTGCATCGAGTCACCATTAATAATTTCCCCATCTAAATGCTTGGCCAACTCTATACTCATTTTCGTCTTCCCTACAGCCGTTGGCCCAATTAACACAACGACTTTCTCTCCCATAAAATACCACTACTTTCCACTCTAGTTCACATTCATTTATTATAGACAAACGATGTATATTTTATCATCTATTTTGAAAAAAATTTAGCCTTGGGAACAATGTATCCTTCTCTACATGACACGTTTAAACATTTTTTCTAACTCATAAGTGGAAAAATGAATAATAATTGGACGACCATGCGGACACGTAAATGGGTCGCTCGTTTTCCGCAACGATTCAAGCAACGCGAATATTTCGTCGCTACGTAAAAATTGATTCGCTTTAATGGATTGTTTACAACTCATCATAATCGCAACTTTTTCACGCAACTGCTTCATATCGACTTTTTTCATCGTTAATACTTGTTGAATCATTTCTTCGATGATTGTCGCCTCCTCCCCTTTCGGAAACCATTGGGGATGGGAACGAACAATGAAACTGTTATGACCAAACGGCTCTAAAAATACACCACAAGCTGCTAATTCATCACGATGACTGTCAATCAGCAAATACTCGCTTGATGAATAAGTGAACGTTAGTGGGATAAGCAACGGTTGCAACTCATTTGTGACCGTTGCTAATTTTTCGCGAAAATATTCATATTTGATTCGCTCTTGAGCAGCATGTTGATCAATGATATACAATCCATTTTCATTTTGGGCTAAAATATACGTCCCGTGCATTTGTCCAATCGGATATAGCGGTGGAATACGCTGTTGATCTATTTCTTCAAGTTTTTCTACATGAGGTGGTTCTAGGTTCTCCACATTAAGTGACTCCGTATTCACATCGCTAGCACGTTTTTCGTTTTTCTCGAATGCGATTCGCTCATCTGCTTTCTTTTCTAGCTCACTGTATGAGATCGTTCGCTGTGGAACATTGTTCGATTCTTTCACGACATGTTGAAACGAAAACGTTTGTTGCTCCGTCCTCGGCTTTTCTACTCGCGAGACAGTCACTTCCGGTATTAATGTCTTTTTTTGAAATACATCACGAATAGCGTGCTGAACAAGTTCGTTTAATTCCCCTTCTTTGCTAAAGCGGACTTCCAGCTTTGCCGGATGAACATTCACATCTACAAGGAGCGGATCCATAGCTATATTTAAAAATGCAATAGGATGTCGCCCGATCGGGAGAAGCGTATGATACCCTTCTTCAATCGCCTTGTATAACGGATAATTTTTTACATATCGACCATTTACAATCGTTGTCATATAATTGCGAGAAGCGCGCGTCACCTCTGGCAACGAAACATAGCCATCAATCGTAAAGTCGATCGTTTCGGCGTGAATGGCAACCATTTTTTTCGCAACCTCAAATCCGTAAATCGCAGCTAACACTTGCCGTACATCACCATTTCCGTTCGTATAAAACAGTTGTTTTCCATTATGTGTCAAACGAAATGAAATGTGTGGATGGGCAAGCGCCAAACGGTTCATCACATCAACAATATGCCCTAGTTCCGTATGAATCGTTTTCATATACTTTAAGCGAGCTGGCGTATTGAAAAATAAGTGTGAAACAATAATATCAGTTCCTTTTCGACTGCTCGTCCGACCGCTCTGTATAAGTTCTCCACCTTTCAACACAACAAACGTTCCTGGACGTTCACCCGTGCTCGTTTTTAATTCTAAATGCGAGACGGATGCAATACTTGGTAAAGCTTCCCCTCTAAAACCAAGCGTACGAATGCGGAACAAATCCGCCTCATCTTTAATTTTGCTCGTTGCATGTCGTTCAAACGCTAAAAAACAATCTTCTTCCTCTAATCCATCTCCATTGTCAACAACGCGAATTTTCGTTAGTCCCGCCTCTTCTAACTCCACCTCAATGATTGTGCTGTGGGCATCAATCGCATTTTCAACAAGCTCTTTTACAACGGAGGCTGGCCGCTCAACGACTTCCCCCGCCGCAATTTTATTCGCTAACGCATCATCGAGCTTACGAATTTTCCCCACGTTTTCCCTCCTTTCATTTTAGCAGTTTTTGAATTTCGTATAGTTTATTCATTGCTTCAAGCGGTGTCATATCAAGCAAGTTGATGGATTGAATACGCTTGATCACTTCCTTTTCTTTTTTAGATACACTCGAACGTGTTTCGTCGTTTGTTTCCATAAATATGCTTAACTGTTGAAACTCTTCTTCCTTTTCTTTTACAACTGGAGCTGGATTTGTTTCAAACTCGTGTAAAATTTGTTCCGCTCGCTTAATTAAATCAAACGGCAACTTGGCTAATTGTGCTACATGAATGCCATAACTTTTATCAGCTGGACCCTCTTTAATTTTATGCAAAAAAATGACGGTTCCATTTTCCTCAATGGCACTAACGTGAACATTTTTCAAACGCGGCAATTGTTTTTCAAGCGCTGTTAATTCATGATAATGGGTGCTAAACAATGTTTTCGCACCAATTCGATCGTGAATGTATTCAATCATCGCTTGAGCGAGCGCCATGCCATCGTATGTGGATGTTCCACGTCCAATTTCATCAAATAACACAAGGCTATTTTGTGTCGCGTGCACGATGGCGTTACGTGCCTCTAACATTTCAACCATAAATGTACTTTGGCCTGCGACTAAATCATCCGCCGCCCCGATACGCGTAAACACTTGATCAAAAATAGGTAATATCGCTTCTTCTGCTGGGACAAAACAGCCAATTTGCGCCATAATAGCTGTTAATGCAATTTGACGCATATATGTGCTTTTTCCAGACATATTTGGTCCTGTAATAAGTAACATTTCTCGTTCGGCGTCCATATAGCAATCGTTCGGAACGTATACGTTCGAGCCTAGCACTTTTTCGACAACAGGATGTCGTCCTTGCTTAATGACAAGGCGACGATCACGAGAAAACTGCGGTCTACAGTAGTTATATTTTTCACTCACCGTAGCAAAACATTGTATCACATCTAATTGACTAATGTATTTCGCTAATTTTTGTAAACGCACAATATATTGTTTTACTTGTTCGCGAATAGAAACAAACAGCTCATATTCTAACTCTATACTCTTTTCTTCTGCTTCTAAAATAAGTGCTTCTTTTTCTTTCAGCTCTTTCGTCACAAATCGTTCGGCGTTAGCTAACGTTTGTTTGCGCTCATATCGTCCTTCCGGCAACAAATGTAGGTTCGCTTTTGTTACTTCGATATAGTATCCAAACACTCGGTTATAACCAATCTTTAACGATTTAATTCCAGTTAATTCCCGCTCCCTCGCCTCTAACTGCGCGATCCACGTTTTTCCGTTTCGACTTGCATCTCGAAATCGATCGAGCGCTTCGTTATAACCATCTTTAATGATGCCACCCTCTTTCACAGAAAGAGGTGGATTTTCCTCAATCGCTTCTTCTAACAATCGAACAAGATCCTCGCATGCGTCCAAATGTTGGGCAAAGGCTTGAACATGCTCATCATGAATTTGCATAAGAAGAGTAGAAATTAGTGGCACTTGCTTTAACGATTTTTTTAATTGAATTAAATCGCGCGCGTTAACATTCCCAAATGCTACACGCCCAGCTAATCGTTCTAAATCATACACCCCACGAAGATGCTCGCGCAATTCTTGACGTTCGAAATAGCTCATCCGAAGTTGTTCAACAAGATGCAACCGCTGCTCAATTTTTTCACGATCTAACAACGGACGGTCAATCCATTGCTTAAGCAATCGCCCCCCCATCGCTGTCATCGTTTCATCAAGAAGCCAAAAAAGTGAGCCGTTTTTTCCTTTCGCACGAATCGTTTCAGTTAACTCTAAGTTTCGTTTGGAGTACACATCAATTTTCATATACGCATCCACTTCATACAATTCTACTGGCTGCAAATGAGCTAAACTCCGCTTTTGTGTTTTGATTAAATAGTTGAACAGTCGTCCACATGTCACTAATAATTTTTCTTGCTTCAAGTGGGATACAATAGATTGACAAGCATTCGGAATCGTTGTTTCATCTTCGCATGAAATCGTCAAAGCATATCGTTCCTGCAAAAATTGACATTGCTCTTTATACGCTGTCGCAACAACTAATTCTTTTGTTCCGATTGAGTAAATCTCGTTCAATACATCTTCGAACGAATGGAGCAACGTCATCCGGCTTTCCCCTGTTGTTAAGTCAGCATAAGCAAAACCATACGTACCATCTTCAAATGATGTTAGTGAGGCTAAATAGTTGTTCGCTTTCTCTTCCAGTTGCTTCCCTTCCATGACTGTTCCAGGGGTAATGAGCTGAACAACTTCCCGCCGCACAACTCCTTTCGCTGTTTTTGGATCTTCAACTTGTTCACAAATAGCAACTTTATATCCTTTTTCAATTAAACGTTCAATATACATGGCGGCAGAATGATAAGGCACTCCACACATCGGCACTCGCTCTTCTCCACCACCATCCCGACTTGTAAGAGTAATTTCTAACTCTTGTGATGCTTTAATTGCATCTTCAAAAAACATTTCATAAAAATCACCGAGACGAAAAAAAAGAAATGCGTCTTTATATTGTGACTTAATCGCTAAATATTGTTGAATCATTGGTGTATAAGTCATCATCTTTCCTCCAACACCCAAAATATTGACTTCAATTATTATAACAAAAATAAAAACTAGGAAGAATAAACTTCCTAGTTTTTATTGCTTCCTTCTTGAAGAAGCTCCTCATCTAACTGTTCTAATTCCGCGTCAATGTCTTCATCGACTTCGTCTAGTGACGTATCAACTACTGCAATACGAACCTTTGTTTCTCCGATGACTTCTGCTACAAACTCTCGCTCCACTTCAACAGTTACTTTATTCCCCGTCGGGGCAATCGTACATTCTAGACAATTTGGTTGTTGCACAACGCGCGCAATGACCTCTTGTTCTTCACTGATAAGCTCTTCGTTCCGATACTTTAATGGAATTACATCTGTGTACGACACCGTTTCTGTCAACACTTCCGTTTTCGTATTATCGTTGTATGAGTACCATACGTTTACATCATACTTCCCATGAATTTCAACACTACGATCTACTTTTTTTGCTTCATACCGATGGTTAATGATCCAGCAACCGAGCACGCTCGTTGGACGATGTTGTGCAGAAACCGTATGCGTTGACTGCGTAAACTTCCGCCCTTTTCCCACAACCGCCTTTGTAATAATCTCTCTGTATTCAGACATGGAACAAACCCTCCTCAAAAAATGCATTGTTCATTCTATCCTATGCACTAGTAACGAAAAAGTGTACAATAAAAAACCATCATTCCGTATAGTTCATTGTATGCAGCAGATTAGAAATATGTACAAAAACATAAAAAAAGAGCCCATGTAAAATGGACTCTTTAATGGCAATGACCACAATGACTATGCTTCACTTGAGCTCCTGTTTCTCCACGCAGCACGTCGCCACCCGTCGATGTAATAATTTCATCCGTCACCGTCTTTGAAATGGTCGAAGCAACAAGCTGCAACAAATCATTAATTTCTACTTGTGATTGTTTGAATTGCTCTACAATTGGAATGTCTGATAGTTGCTCATATATGTCATCAATTTGCGCTTCAACTTTTTTTAACGCCTCAGTCTTTCCATAATGTTGTAAATTTACAGCTTGTTTTTGTAAAGACTTAATTTTAGCGATCATCGTACGCACTTTTTCATTTTCATGAATTTTTGCTTCTGCCTGTTTAAAAATCTCAACTTCTTCCGTTTCAGCGATCATTTTAGCTAACTCTCTTGCTTTTTGTACGATCTCATCTTTCGTATATTTCGCCACGTTATTTCACCTCAATCGCTTCTTCTACCATTTCTCCGTTCAATGTCCACGTTTTCGCTTCAGTAATTCGCACCTTTACAAGTTGACCAATCGCAGACTTTGGACCAATGAAATTGACAAGCTTGTTTTTGCGCGTATATCCCGCAAGAACATCTGGATTGTTTTTGCTTTCTCCCTCTACTAGTACTTCGACAACTTGTCCTTCATATTCCTTCATTTTTTTCGCAGAAATTTCGTTGACTAATGCATTTAACCGTTGCAGACGTTCTTTTTTCACTTCCATCGGTACGTTATCAACCATTTTTGCTGCTGGCGTCCCTTCACGCGGCGAGTAAATGAACGTAAACGCAGAATCAAATTCAACTTCGCGATATAACGACAACGTTTCTTCAAATTGCTCATCCGTTTCATTTGGGAAACCGACAATAATATCTGTCGTGAGCGCCACACCTGGAATCGCCTCTTTAATTTTACGAACAAGCTCTAAATATTGTTCACGTGTATATTTCCGTGCCATCATTTTTAACACTTCGCTACTTCCAGATTGGACTGGTAAGTGAATATGCTCGACTAAATTTCCACCTTTCGCCAACACCTCGATTAAATGATCGTCAAAATCGCGCGGATGACTTGTTGTGAAACGAATGCGCGGAATATCGATCTTGCGCAATTCATCCATTAAATGACCAAGACCGTATTTCATATCAGTAAAATCTTTTCCATATGCGTTGACGTTTTGACCTAAAAGAGTAATTTCTTTATATCCTTGTGCCGCTAAATGACGTACTTCTTGAATAATATCTTCTGGACGACGGCTTCGCTCTTTTCCGCGCGTATATGGAACAATACAGTACGTACAAAACTTATCACAGCCGTACATAATGTTAACCCATGCTTTAATGTTCCCTTTCCGCACTTTTGGTAAATTCTCGATGACATCGCCTTCTTTTGACCAAACTTCTACAACCATTTCTTTTGACATATACGCTTCTTTCAAAATGTAAGGAAGGCGGTGAATGTTATGAGTACCAAAAATCATGTCAACATATTGGAACTGCTTTAAAATTTTATTAACAACCGATTCCTCTTGTGACATACAGCCACATACCCCGAGCAATAAGTCTGGGTTGTTTTGCTTAAGAGGTTTTAAGTGGCCGATTTCCCCAAACACTTTATTTTCCGCGTTTTCACGAATTGCACACGTATTTAACAAAATGACATTGGCATCTTCAGGACGATCCGTTGGCTCATAGCCGAGAGCCATAAAAATTCCCGCCATCACTTCTGTATCGTGTTCATTCATTTGACAGCCGTACGTACGAATATAAAACTTTCGCCCATTCCCCATGCCGCGGAATTCTTCAGGAATAGAAAAATCTTTATGATATTTCACTTCCTCTTTTCCCCGTTTTTTCGCTTCCTTCAGAGATGGTGGGACAAATACGGTCGAAAAATATTTTTCATAGTCTTGGCTCGTTTTTTGCTTCAAACGATGTAAATTCTCATCCAAAGCGGATTTTTTGTCCGTTGGATGATCTGTTTCAATTTGTGCTGTGTACTGTAAACGTTGTTTTTCGTTCATCGGTATTCTCCTTTCTTTTGTTCATAGGTGCACACTAACATAGTATATTATTTTCCGGGCGTTTAAACAATGTTTTTCCATAAAAAAGAGGATGGTTTTCACCACCCTCTTTTTCTACATAAACTCCGCGACAAGTTGATCGAATTTTTCTTTACCGATTGTTAAGTCTGCTTCTGTCAATGGTTTTTCACTATAACCTGGCACAAGGTCTTGGTACGATTGACGTTCTTTGTTTTGATAAATGAGCCCTGTCACAAGTCCTTTATGTTTCATTAACGTTTGCATCGCCATCTCTCGGTTAGATGGGTCATATCCTTCGATCGAGCTTAAGCTTGTTAAATTGTCCTTAAACCAATCATATGTGTTCACTTTGTTGTATGTGACGCACGGGCTAAATACGTTAATGAGCGAAAAGCCTTTATGCTTTATACCTTCCTCGATTAGCTGCGTCAACTCTTTTAAGTCACTAGAAAAGCTTTGGGCGACGAATGTTGCCCCAGCTGTTAACGCCATTTCCATAATCGATAGGGCTGGTTCTACTGAGCCTTGAGGCGTACTCTTCGTTTTAAAGCCAACCTCACTGCGCGGAGATGTTTGTCCTTTTGTCAAGCCGTAAATTTGGTTATCCATAACGATGTACGTAATGTCGATATTGCGTCGAATCGCGTGAATCGTGTGACCCATTCCAATCGCAAATCCGTCGCCATCACCACCAGCCGCAATCACAGTTAAGTCGCGATTTGCCATTTTTACCCCTTGAGCAATTGGGAGGGCACGGCCGTGCACACCGTGAAAACCGTATGAGTTAATGTAACCAGAAATACGACCGGAACAACCGATACCAGATACAACAACTAGTTCGTGTGGTTCAAGTCCAACGTTAGCGGCTGCACGTTGAATCGCTGCTTGCACGGAAAAGTCGCCACAACCTGGACACCAGTTCGGTTTAATGTTATTACGGAAATCTTTAAATGTCGCCATGTTTAAAACAACTCCTTGCATTTTGTATAAACTTCGTGCGGTAAGAACGGATTGCCGTCATATTTCAGCACGTTAAACACTTTTTCAGCATGTCCAACGTTCATTTTCAAAATGTTAGCAAGTTGTCCTGTTGCGTTATTTTCAACAACAACTACTTTTTTCGCTGATTGCACAAGCGGCAACATTTCTTCCGTTGGGAACGGATGAATGAGACGAACATGAGCGTGATTTACTTTTATACCATCGCGCTCTAAACGTTCCATCGCCTCTTCAATCGCCCCACGCGTCGAGTTAAACCCAACGATCAATAAATCCGCATCTTCATGCTGCACATGTTTATGAACTGGTGTCGGGAATTGAATATGTTTTAGCTTCCGTAAACGTTTATCCATTTGCGCAATACGATTCGCTGCTACTTCGGATGGACGACCTGTTTCATCGTGCTCAACACCTGTCACATGGTGAATTCCATTTTTCATACCTGGCAATACACGAGGTGACACGCCATCTTCTGTCACTTCATATCGCTTGAAGCAACCTTTATCTGGAATTTCAGGGAGTTCTCCTGTGACAAGCTTACCGCGACGAATGTCAATTTTATCGTACTCGAGCGGCTCTACTGTTTGTTTTCCTAACGAAAGCTGTAAGTCTGTTAAAACGATAACTGGGCATTGATACTCTTCCGCAATGTTAAACGCTTCGACCATATCATAAAACGCCTCTTGTACAGTACTTGGCGCCATGACTACTTTCGGAATCTCTCCATGCGTACCGTAAATCATTGCCATTAAATCAGATTGTTCTTGTTTTGTCGGTAGACCTGTGCTCGGACCACCGCGTTGCGTATCAACGATAACGATTGGCGTTTCTGTGATCCCAGCTAATCCGATCGCTTCCATCATGAGCGAAAGACCCGGTCCAGCAGAAGCAGTTAACGTGCGTACCCCTGCGTAGTTTGCACCGATAGCCATTGTACACGCTGCAATTTCATCTTCTGTTTGAATGACCGTACCACCGAACTGCGGAAGCTTTTTAATTAAATATTCCATAATTTCAGAAGCCGGCGTAATTGGATAAGCGGCCATGAAGCGCGCGCCACCAGCTAGTGCACCGAGCGCAATGGCGTCATTCCCAATCATAAACATTCTCTTTTTGCCGTCCGCTTTTTCAAGTTGCATTAATTGGATATTTTCGCCAAGTTGTTCACGCATAAACTGAGCGCCCGCTCTGATCGCTTCCATGTTTTTTGCAACAACTTGTTCACCTTTGCGACCGAAAATCTCCTGAACGACCCCTTCGTATACACTAATGTCAAGACCGAGTACTGCGCTTGAAGCTCCGACTGCAACCATGTTTTTCATTAATGCTGTCCCTAGCTCTGTTGCAATATCAGTGAATGGAACCGCATACAACGTAGCTCTTGACTCATCTGGAATCGTCGGATTAAACTTCGCATCCGCAATAACGATCCCACCTTGACGCAACTCATGAAAGTTGAAATCAATCGTCTCCTGGTCAAAAGCTACTAATATATCAAGATCATCGGCAATTGAACGAACTTGTGTCGTGCTAACACGAATTTTATTGTTCGTGTGACCACCTTTAATTCGAGATGAAAAGTGGCGATAACCGTATAAATAGTAGCCTAGTCGGTTGAGCGCAATGGAGAATATCTCCCCCGTACTTTCAATACCTTCCCCTTGTTGTCCTCCAACTTTCCACGAAAGTTGACTAATCATGTCTTACACCCCTTTAAAGTTCCATCAATTGTAACATTACATTGTACGATTATAAGTGTAGCACTTTTCCAAGAAAAGCTCTACCATTTCACATTGATTTTTTTTCGAAAAATTTCATATACTAAACGCTTTCATTCTAGCCCTATTGAAAAGAAATTGCAACATATTTGTTACAAAAATGTGAATTTCTTTTTCGATTTTTATTGGGGAATTCGCTCATAAAAATTACAAAACAAAAACTTTTTCACTTGTTCTTCTTTAAAATGCTTTAACAATTCGTCAATAAAATGTGTGTAGTGCGCAACGTTTCCTAATTGTTCGACCGTTTCAAAAATGCCATCAAAGTCAGATCCGAACCCGATATGGTTTTCTCCACCTAACGAACAAATATAATCAATATGACGGAGCACATCTGTTACTGTCGTTTTCTGGACATCATGACGCAAAAATTGCGGCACAAACGTCACACCAATCACCCCGTTTTTCTTAATGAGCGCTTGAATTTGATCATCGCGCAAATTGCGAGGATGCGGACAAACTGTATAAGCATTCGAGTGTGAAGCAATCGGGTAATGAGCCAATTCAATGACATCCCAAAACGCACGTTCACTTAAATGCGACACATCTGTCCAACATTGTTGTTCATTTAACAAATGAACAACATCTCTTCCAAATTTGGTTAATCCACCACCACGTTGCTCAAATGCACCGTCAGCTACCATGTTGGCATCATTCCATGTTAAGCCAACGGAACGAACGCCGAGACGGAGCAATGTACGCAACTGTATTAAGCTTTCTCCAATCGCTTCACACCCTTCCAAAGTAAGCATAGCCCCAATTTCATTTGGCTGCAATTGATCAATTTCTCTTTTCGAGCGAACAATTTTCATATTTGGTTGTGAAACAATTTTTTCATAAAAATAATCAACCATCTCTAAAGCGACAAAAAAGCGTGACTCCGGTCTTACTTGTTTCGGAATATAAATCGCAAACGCTTGTACAGTTACTCCCGCCTGTTTCAAGCCATCGTACGTCACATGTAACGATGTGCTCCGTTCAAATGACAAATGTTGATCACAAAATAATTGATATAAAACATCACAATGAGCATCAAATATACGCACAACCATCCCCCCATTAAACGCGTTCGGTTCAAAAACAATCATAGGATAAAAATAACCTGTTTGCTTTATAAGCAAACAGGTTTATGTTTATTAACGCGGTTCAACGATCAGTTTGATCGCCGTCCGCTCCTCTCCATCAATTTGAATATCCGTAAACGCAGGAATACAAATGAGATCGACTCCGCTCGGTGCTACGAATCCTCGCGCGATCGCTACTGCCTTAACGGCCTGATTCAATGCACCTGCGCCAATGGCTTGAATTTCAGCAGCACCGCGTTCTCTTAACACGCCTGCAAGTGCACCAGCTACGGAATTAGGATTAGATTTTGCTGAAACTTTTAATATTTCCATTTCTAGTTCCTCCTCGTTTCTCACAATTGCTTATAAAAAGTTGTACTATTCATTATATATTCATCCCTGTTTGCCTGTATTCCTGCTACAATATGTATTTTTTTCAGAAAAATCTTAAAAGAGGAACTAATCAAAATAAGGGTGATCATCATTAATCATGATACGCTGAATTGATTTTGTTTTTCCATTTTTTTCTTCCAATTCAATAAGGACAGCGTTCAATTGCGTCCTCCCTGTCGTAACCTCAAAACGCACCGGCAAACCTGTTAAAAATTTGCGCAATACTGCCTCGCGATCTACTCCTAAAATACCATCATAAGGCCCGGTCATGCCGACATCGGTGATATAACCTGTTCCATTTGGCAAAATACGTGAATCAGCTGTTTGAACGTGTGTATGCGTGCCAACAACAGCGCTTACTCGGCCGTCTAAATGCCATCCCATCGCTTGTTTCTCACTCGTTGCTTCCGCATGAAAATCAACAAAAATAAACGGGGTGCGGGTAAGAGCTATTTCCACTAATTCGTCTGCTTTTTTGAACGGGCAATCGATCGCCGGCAAAAACGTTCTTCCTTGCAAACTAATCACAGCTATTTCATACCCTTCCACATGGATGAACACCATTCCTTTTCCAGGTGTACCAGCTGGAAAATTGGCTGGGCGAACGAGCATTTTTGCTTGATCAATAAATTCGAAAACTTCCCGATTGTCCCATGCGTGGTTACCTAACGTAACAACATGTACCCCGATTTCTAAAAAGCGACGGTATATTTTTTCTGTAATTCCCTTTCCCCCCGCTGCATTTTCGCCATTTACAATAACTACATGTGGCTTGTATTTTGCTTTAAGCTTTGGCACGTATTCATCAACCATTTTTCGCCCCGGTTGTCCTACGACATCACCGATAAATAATATTTTCATTTTATTACCCTTTCTATACTCATGGTCTCTATTTTTCAGTTTCTCACAAAATAAAATGTTTATCAATACGAAAAAGCTACCCCAAACAAGGAGTAGCTTATTTTGCATATTCAACAGCTCGTGTTTCACGAATGACTGTAACTTTAATATGACCTGGGTAATCTAGCTCTTCTTCAATACGTTTGCGAATATCTCGCGCTAAACGATGTGCCTCCAAGTCATCGATCATATCCGGCTTCACCATAATCCGAATTTCACGTCCCGCCTGGATGGCGTACGACTTCTCAACACCTTCATATGACTCGGCGATTTCTTCAAGTTTTTCAAGTCGACGAATATAGTTTTCCAACGTTTCGCTACGAGCACCCGGCCGAGCTGCAGATAAAGCATCCGCAGCAGCAACGAGAACAGCAATAATAGATGTCGGTTCCGCATCACCATGATGCGAGGCGATGCTGTTAATAACAACAGGATGTTCTTTATATTTCGTTGCTAGTTCTACGCCAATTTCAACATGGCTTCCTTCAACCTCATGGTCAACCGCTTTTCCAATGTCATGGAGAAGACCCGCACGACGTGCAAGCATCTCATCTTCTCCCAGCTCAGCTGCCATTAAACCGGCTAAATATGCCACTTCCATCGAATGTTTAAGCACATTTTGCCCGTAGCTCGTACGGAACTTCAATCGCCCTAAAATTTTAATTAAGTCTGGATGTAAGCCGTGAACACCTACTTCAAACGTTGTTTGTTCTCCAACCTCACGAATATGCTCATCCACTTCTCTTCTTGCCTTTTCGACCATTTCTTCAATGCGCGCCGGATGAATACGCCCGTCTTGAACAAGCTTATCCAACGCGATGCGTGCAGTTTCACGACGGATTGGGTCAAAGCCAGATAAAATGACTGCTTCCGGCGTATCATCAATAATAAGATCAATTCCTGTTAACGTTTCTAACGTACGGATGTTACGCCCTTCTCTTCCGATAATACGTCCCTTCATTTCGTCATTCGGTAAGTTTACAACGGATACCGTCGTTTCTGCCACATGGTCAGCAGCACAACGTTGAATGGCAAGCGATAAAATTTCCTTTGCTTTTTTATCCGCCTCTTCTTTCACTCTCGTTTCCGCTTCTTTGACCATGAGCGCGATTTCGTGCGAAAGTTCTTTCTCTACACGCTCTAAAATAATTTGGCGTGCTTCTTCACGCGTTAGGCTGGAAATGCGCTCAAGCTCTGCTTGTTCCTTTCGAACGAGTTCTTCCACTTTGCTTTCCATCTCTTCAATATGCTGTTGTCTTTCATTGAGAGAATTCTCTTTCTTCTCAAGCAACGCTTCTCGCTTGTTTAAAGATTCATCCTTCCGGTCGAGATTCTCTTCCTTTTGCAACAAACGGTTTTCCTGTTTTTGTAATTCACTTCTTCGTTCGCGAATTTCTCGTTCCGCTTCGACGCGAAGTTTGTGAATTTCATCCTTTGCTTCAAGGAGCGCTTCTTTTTTCAATGCGTCTGCTTCTCGTTTCGCTTCTTCGATCATTTGCTTGGCAGCCGCTTGAGCACCGCCAATTTTTGCCTCGGCAATGGATTTACGAACAAAAAAGCCAACAACTGCACCGACGACTAGGGCAAGCAAAGCGGAGATGATCGTTTCACCCATTGTCCTCACCTCCTCTTGCTATAAATTCGTTTCTTCATCAATGTCGGCATGTACATTGCAACCATTCAACATACACTTCAAAATTGTCAAATATACATGTACATTTTAAAGGTGACCTTCCATATTGTCAAGGCTTGTCATTGTGGGAAAGCGTTTCATATGGTTGAATTTTCTAAAATAAAGAGAAAAAGAGACACATTGTGCCCCTTTTACTCTAAAAAGTCTAAATCGTCTTCACGCGTAGATGTTTGCGCTGCACCTGTCGTAATGCCGTAATGTTGACGAATCTCACGCGCAATTTCTTCCATGATATGCGGGTTTTCTTTTAAAAACTGTTTTACGTTTTCTCGCCCTTGTCCTAATCGTTCATCTTTATATGAATACCAAGCGCCGCTTTTTTGAATAATATCAAGCTCAGCACCCATATCGATTATTTCGCCTTCTTTTGAAATGCCCTCGCCATACATAATATCTACATCCGCAGTTTTAAACGGCGGTGCGACCTTGTTTTTAACAACCTTAATTTTCGTTTTATTTCCAACCATATCGTTGCCTTGTTTAATTTGTTCGGCACGGCGCACTTCTAAACGAACAGACGCATAAAACTTCAACGCGCGACCGCCAGGAGTTGTCTCTGGATTCCCAAACATAACTCCCACTTTTTCTCTTATTTGGTTAATAAAGATCGCGATCGTTTTAGACTTGTTAATCGCGCCTGATAATTTACGTAGCGCCTGGGACATAAGACGCGCTTGCAATCCGACGTGGGAATCGCCCATCTCGCCTTCAATTTCCGCTTTTGGAACAAGAGCTGCAACTGAGTCGATGACGATAATGTCAACCGCCCCGCTTCGCACAAGTGCCTCAGCAATTTCTAGCGCTTGTTCCCCTGTATCTGGCTGCGAAAGCAACAATTCATCAATGTTGACACCTAGCTTTTCGGCATAGACTGGATCTAAGGCGTGTTCTGCGTCAATAAACGCAGCTTGCCCCCCTTGTTTTTGCACTTCGGCAATCGCATGAAGGGCAACCGTTGTTTTACCTGAAGATTCCGGACCATAAATTTCAATAATACGTCCGCGTGGATATCCTCCGACCCCTAACGCAATATCGAGCGCAAGGGAGCCACTCGATATAGTCGAAATTTGGCGATCTGTTTGTTCGCCTAGCTTCATAATCGAACCTTTACCAAACTGTTTCTCAATTTGCTTTAGCGCTTGTTCTAGCGCTGCTTGACGGTCGTTCAAAGAAACTCCTCCCTCTAAAAATGTTGATATATCAAGGTTTCTTGGCATCTTAGGGGTGCCAAAAAAATATTTTTCGACAAAACTCATCACATACTTTTTCATTTTTGTTTATATCTAACAACCCATAGGTAC
>NZ_JAHZOE010000025.1:0-32912 GCF_019448545.1 Anoxybacillus sp. ST4
TGTGTCTTCTGTTGGCAGGCGAAACGATCGATCGAGTTCTTTCCGCTACCTAGGGCATTTTCTATGACCGAAATGCCCTATTTGTGCTGGGCTTTTTTATACACTAGCACTGGGGTGAATAGTTACATTGATCCTACTCCTATAGAACCACTGATTGATATTGATTTCTTCGTAAATGGGATCTTGATATCGATACTTGATGAGTATTTATGGAGTGTAGCCTCTCCACCAATTGAAATCCCCTTTTTATTGGCTTTGGCATGCGCTTCAACTTCCCCAACAGATACTTTCGCTTCTCCACCTACATATTTGCTTTTTGCAGAGACACTAGCGCCTGGACCACTGCAGCTTGCTCCCCCTCCTACTCCCCAACCACTGGAGTATCCCTTACTTACAGAACAATTCGGTGTATGAATTGCAACACCCATAACACTGATCCTCCTTTAGATCAAAAAATAAATTATCTCCCATATTATACCACATAAATATAAAAATGGTGTATTTGATAACCTAAAATTGAGCCACTTTTCAACGGTTCGATCACATAAATCTCCGTTTCCGACCTATAAGCTCGTCAAAGGCGATCCAGTGCTTCAAGCAGCCTTTGAAAAAGAACTCGAGTTTATAAAAAAAACTAATCACGGAAGAAATCGTTCTTCTTCATGTCGATGAGACGCATGTTCGTGCCTATCTAAACATGGATTAGTCAAATAACACTCGCTTTTATGGCGAGATTTTTTTATTTTTTCGCTTTACATTGACGTTACGTAAACGTTTAACATGAAATTGTCAGGAGGTGAGCGAGTGGAGTATACGGTGCAGCAACTAGCGAAATTGGCGGGGGTGACGAGCCGAACGCTAAGGTATTGCGATGAAATCGGTCTTTTGAAACCGGCAAGGGTTAATGCATCAGGCTATCGCATATACGGACCGAAAGAGGTAGACCAACTTCAGCAAATTTTGTTTTATCGCGAACTTGGGGTTGATTTAGAAACGATTAAGCAAATCATCACGTCCCCGTCATTTGACGACGTACAGGCGTTGAAGCAGCATCGCGAAAAACTCTTGGCAGAACGGAGGCGGTTAGAGGCGCTAATCGCCAATGTCGAAAAAACGCTATTAGCGAAGGAAGGGAGAATCGTGATGAGCGACAAAGAAAAATTTGAAGCGTTTAAACAGCAGCTTATTGACGAAAATGAACGAACATACGGCAAAGAAATTCGGGAAAAATACGGTGACGAGCAAGTGAACAAATCGAACGAAAAAGTAAAAAACATGACGCAAGCCCAGTACGAAGAAGTGACAAAACTAGGCGAGGAAGTGTTGCGCGTATTGTATGAAGCATTTTTGACTGGCGACCCAGCGGGAGAGCTTGCCCAAAAAGCAGCCGATTTACATCGTCAATGGTTAAGCTATTTTTGGGATCATTATTCAAAAGAAGCACATGCAGGATTGGCACAAATGTATGTGGATGATGAACGATTTAAAGCATACTACGATCAGAAACAACCAGGAACGGCGGAATTTTTCCGTGAGGCGATTTTTATTTATACAGGTAAAAAATAGGCAGGCATCAGCCTGTCTTTTTACATTGTAAAAGTTTGAAAAAAGATGTATATTTAAATGAGAATGATAATCAAATTTAAGGATGATAACGATGGAGCAACAATTGTATGACGTGACGATCATTGGCGGTGGACCAGCAGGGCTGTATGCGACGTTTTATAGCGGTCTTCGTGAAATGAAGACAAAACTGATCGAATACCAGTCACAGTTAGGTGGGAAGTTGCATGTATATCCCGAAAAAATGATTTGGGATGTTGGGGGGCATGCACCGATTACGGGAGAGAAATTACGTGAGCAACTTGTTAAACAAGCGATGACCTTTCATCCAACCGTTGTATTAAATGAAAAAGTTGAAGCGATTCGGCGAAGAGAGGACGGGATATTTGTTTTACAAACATCATCCGGACAACAACATGTGTCGAAAACGGTCATTATTGCAGTAGGAAGCGGTATATTAAAACCGCAAAAGCTTCAAATTGAAGGAGCCGAAAAATTTGAAATTACAAATTTACATTATACGGTGAAATCGTTAAAACAGTTTAAAGGGAAAACGGTGATCATTTCAGGGGGTGGCAATACGGCAATTGATTGGGCAAATGAGCTTGTGCCGATTGCCAAAAAAGTATATGTGACTTATCGCAGTGAATCGTTAAAAGGGCATGAAGCGCAAGTGACGCAATTATTGAATAGTTCAGCAACTTGCTTTTTTCATACGTCTATTACAAAATTAGCTGCCAGCCCCAACCATGAAATGATTGAGCGAGTGGTGCTGACAAATCATGAAACGGGCGATGTGTTTGAACTCGAGATAGATGATGTCATTATTAGCCATGGGTATGAACGGGATGCTTCATTGCTTGTGAATAGCGAGTTGCCAATTCAAATGATAGACGAATATTATATTTCAGGGAACGCAAGAGGGGAGTGCTCCGTTCCAGGTTTGTATGCGGCGGGGGACATTTTAAAATATGATGGAAAGTTATATTTACTTACAGGTGCTTTCCAAGACGCAGCGAATGCGGTAAATAGTGCGAAACGTTTCATTGAACCCACTGCCGATCCGTATGCGATGGTATCTTCACATCACGAAGCGTTTAAGGAGCGAAATCGAGAGTTAGTGAAACAAATGTTAAAATAATAGTAATGCATAAATTCGTTTGTTTTAACGCAAACTTTCGGTAAAACAAACGAGGTGAAAATTTTGCTTAAACAACGAAACATATGGATGATGGTGTTGATGTTATTTATATTGACAGCGTACAGCCACCCACTTCATGTGACAACGAAGCAAATAAAATATACAAATGAACTGATGGAAGTAGACTTAAACATTCCGGTTGTATCCGGTTCAAACAATCGATCGTTTCAGCGGCACGTCAACCGCCTGTTGAGAAAGGAATCGCTTGATTTAAAGCGTGAAGTAGAAAAGCAAGCGCGTGAAAATATGGCGATAAGTAAAAAGGAAGGATTTCCATATCGGCTACATGCGGCAGTCAGTAATTACGAGGTGACGTACAATCAACGTGGCATTTTAAGCATCCCGGTGACGTTATATAGCTATACAGGCGGTGCGCACGGAATGACAGTGAAAGTGCCAAACAATTTCGATTTCCATACAGGGGAATCGTTGCAACTAAGCGACTTATTTAAAAAAGGAACGAAATACAAACAAGTGATTATAGACGAAGTGATTGCTCAAATAAAAAAAGAAAACGATTTGTATTTTGACAACGCCATCGATGTTGTAAAAAAGATGCCAAATGATCAGCCTTACTATATAACAAGTGACGGCATTGTCGTTTATTATGGATTATACGAGATTGCCCCGTACGCGGCTGGCATTCGTGAATTTCTTATTCCTTTTTCGATCTTGCGGCCATATATGAAAATCAAGCTAGCGCCTTTATCGCGCTAGCTTAATTATTGTTGGGAGGTAACAACCTCTTTTTTCGTCGTTTTTGTCATGGCTGCCCAACCCTCAAGAGCTAGGAAAATGCATAAAACAAAAAGGACGAAAGCTGATCCGGCTAGTAGCCAATTTTGCGTTAAGGCATTTTGATACATTAAAACACAAAGGGCAGCGATCGTTACAACGAGCATAAACACCATCGGAATGACAACATAAAACGATTTCGCTCCTATTTTCATAAGCCATGCGGAAACAGCTAACAAAGCGAGCGCCCCAAGCATTTGGTTGGCTGCTCCAAAAAGCGGCCAAACGGATTGCCATGTTCCTGATAAAGCAAGTGCACCAGCTCCAATGAGACCAACTGTTGTTGCAACATGGTTATTTTTTAGTGCCGTTGTACGTTCTTCGCCTAGCTCTTGAATGGCATAGCGCATTAATCGTGTTGCTGAATCTAAAGTTGTTAATAAAAATGCTGATGCAGTAAGGGCAGTAAATGTTATCGCTGTCGCCTCCGGAATGCCCACATGGGACATAAAGTAGCCGACACCAGCAGAAAATGTGCCAATCGGTCCACCAAGCTCGCTCATGCGAGTAGCAAAGTCTGCTTGTGTTAAATATGCGACTGTGCCAACCGAAATGATTGCCAAAAAGCTCTCTAACAACATACCACCATAGGCGATGAACTTTCCGTTTTTCTCATTATCAAGTTGTTTTGCGGTTGTACCAGATGAAACGAGCGAGTGAAAGCCGGAAATGGCGCCGCAGGCAATAGTAATGAATAAAATTGGGAATAAAAACCCGAGTTTTTCATGGTAAAATCCGGTGAACGCTGGGAACTTGATAGTTGGTGCAGCAATAATCATCCCGATAGCTGCCCCAGCGATCATACCGTATAACAGAAATGAGTTTAAATAATCCCGTGGTTGCAGCAAGACCCAAACAGGCAATACTGATGCAGCATATGCGTAACCGAGCAAAATGAGCGACCATGTTGTTGCGCTTAAAGAAAGAGGGTATTGAATGCCTAACCATACTGATAACAGCATGGTAACAACGCCTAATACACTAGCAATGACTAAGTTCATTCGCATTTGATTTACGAGAAAACCGAACACAATCGCGATACCAAGAAATAAAACAGATGCCGTAGCAGCCTGTGGGACAGCAACAAATGTATTTGCAACTAAAATAATAAATACCCCGACGACGAGCATGAGCGTCGCGATAGAGAAAGTCAAAAACAAGACTTGTCCACGATTACCCATATATTGTTTAATAATCATTCCGATCGATTGTGCTTTGTGGCGAATAGAAGCTTGTAGCGATGTATAATCATGGACGCCCCCGATGAAGATACCTCCAATCATAATCCATAAAACAGCCGGAACCCATCCAAATACTGCTGCTGTGATCGGTCCGACAATCGGGCCACCTCCAGCGATTGTAGCGAAATGGTGTCCAAGCAAAACAGGTTTTTTTGCTGGGACGTAATCTATACCGTCATACATTTCATGTGCTGGTGTTTTACGATTACCATCTACTTTCAATTGTTTCTCAAGAAAACGTCCATATGTGAAATAGGCGATAAGTAAAATAATTCCACAAATAAGAAGCAACGTTAATAAATTCAATGCATACCCTCCTCAAACGGTTTTTCGAAAACATCTGTTAACGGAAGAGCTTTCCGATGAGTAAATCGTTCTTTTTTGTTTAAAGCGATGATGGCCAAATAACATTCGAGCCAACCGTGCAAACCAAAACGAATAAATCGTAGCTTCCGAAAGCGTTTCACCTCCTTTATGGCATCAACATGTGCCTCCGGTGCGACAATCGCCCCGATAAAAACGGTAGACATATGATCTTGATGACTAGATAGGTAATTTGGTAGCGAGCGAACGAATGCTTCAGAAAACTGTATGACGTCCTCTTTTGTCACTATATCGTTTTTTGGCCATACAAAAATGAATTGTTCATTTTCAACGGCCCAAATTTTAGACTTTTTTGTCATGAAATATTTCTCATCACGCCGGTGGTAATGAGCATAAAAAGGTAGAGAAAATGCTTCAAGTTTTTCATCCCGATAAATATTGAAATAAGGTGTAAGAATGGTTGATAGCGTATGGATATAGTTGTTTGTGTTCATTAGTAGCCACCTTTTTAATTTTCTGAATATTATTATATTTGTAAATGTAAAACATTTCAATAGTTTCATTTATTTTTCCTGAAATTCTATTTAATAGTTTAATAAATATATTTTATTTTTCTGAAAATTGTGTTAAAATGCAGTCAAAAAGGAGTTACATGCATGGTTGAGAAGCAGCTAAAGGATCGCATTATTGAAACGGCGCTTACACTATTCGAAAAGTATGGATATCATGGAGTGACGGTTGACCGCATTGTTGCAGAGTGTGGTGCGTCAAAGGGAGGATTTTATCATAACTTTAAGTCAAAAGATGAACTGCTTTATCACATTCATGATGTATTTATTACGTATGTGCTAAATAAAGCACAAGAAGCATATGTAAAATATAAAACGCCGACAAAGCGGTTATGTGCCATCATTCAATCATTTGTAAGAGTTTTTCATATATATAAACCGCATATTACGGTGTTTAATCAAGAAGCGGCGTATTTGAAGCCGGAGTACGCTGAAAAAATTAATGCAAAGCGTGAGCAGTATAAGCAAATTATTTTTCAAGTGCTTCGTGAAGGAATCGAAGCAAAGCAATTTCGGGCAGAAGTGCCTGTTGAAATTGCGGGATTGTCAATCATCGGGATGGTCAACTGGATGTATAAATGGTATAAGCCTGATGGACCGATGTCGATTGAACAAATTGCGGCGGCTTTTAATGATTTAATCCTACATTCGCTATTGACAGAGGAAGCGAAGCGAAATGAGGACATTTCGTCATTTCTTTTGTCGCGTGTAGGCGACGAATGACGGGTGTTTTGAAGTGTACAGACCAACTAGTCGGTTTGTAGTAAAGCGGGCTTGTTGGTTTCATATATTTTATCTTAATAAAGGAGGAAAAAAGACGATGCATTTTGAATTAACGAAAGAACAACAAATGATTAAAGAAATGGTTCGCGATTTTGCAGAAAAGGAAATTGCCCCGTACGCGTCGAAATGGGATGAGGAGGCCATTTTTCCAATTGAGACGTTCAAAAAAATGGGCGAGCTTGGATTGTTTGGCATTCCGTTCCCTGAACAATATGGCGGTTCTGGTGGAGACACGATTTCATATGCGATTGCGGTTGAAGAAATTGGTCGTGCATGCGGTGGAACAGGGTTAAGTTATGCGGCGGCTGTATCGCTCGGTGCTAGCCCGATTTATTATTTCGGGACAGAAGAGCAAAAAGAGAAATGGCTCGTGCCGATGGCAAAAGGTGAAACGTTTGGTTCATTCGGATTGACAGAACCGAATGCGGGATCTGATGCAGGTGGCACGCAAACGCGCGCTGTCTTGGATGGCGATGAGTACGTCATTAATGGAGAAAAATGTTGGATTACAAATGCAGGCTATGCACGCCAAGTGATTGTAACCGCTGTCACAGGAAAGGATGAACGAGGAAAAAATATTATTTCTGCGCTCATCGTTCCGACGGATACGCCAGGGTTTTCGATTAATTGTCATTATGACAAGATGGGCGTTCGTGCATCCAATACGTGTGAACTTGTTTTGCAAGATGTACGTGTGCCAAAAGAAAATATATTAGGGAACCCGAAAAAAGGATTTAAGCAGTTTTTATATACGCTTGATGGCGGACGCATTTCCATTGCAGCATTAGCCGTCGGCATTGCACAAGCTGCATTTGAAAAAGCGCTTCAATATGCAAAAGAGAGAAAACAGTTCGGGCAACCGATTGCCAAGTTTCAAGCTATTCAATTTAAGCTTGCGGATATGGCCATGCAACTTGAACTTGCGCGCAATGTGGTATACAAAGCAGCGTGGTTAAAAGATCAAGGCAAACCGTTTACAAAAGAGGCAGCGTATGCGAAATTATTTGCTTCTGAAGCGGGATTTCACATTTGCAATCAAGCGATTCAAATTCACGGTGGATACGGGTATATGAAAGAATACGGTGTCGAACGTCATCTTCGGGATATGAAACTGATGGAAATTGGAGAAGGGACATCAGAAATTCAGCGGCTAGTCATTGCTCGTCAATTAGGATGCTAAAGGAGGGGGCGTATGCTTCATATTACAGTTGGTCAGTTGCTTGAGCAAAAGGCTTCCATTCATCCGAATCATGAGGCAGTTGTATATGCAGATCGTCAGTTGCGCTGGTCTTATCGGCAGTTTAACGATTATTGCCGCCTCGTTGCGAAAGGGTTGATGAAGCTTGGCATAGAAGCAGGGGAGCATATTGCACTTTGGGCAACAAATAAACCGGAATGGCTTGCATGCCAGTTTGCGACAGGGAAAATGGGGGCGGTACTTGTTACGGTGAATACGAATTACCGTACAACAGAGCTACAATATTTATTAAAACAATCTGACGCAACAACAATCATTTTAATGGAACAGTATCGTGGTACTTCTTATATTGACATGATTTACGACATTGCACCTGAACTCGCCTATTGCGAACCTGGAAAGCTACAAGCGAAACGTCTTCCACAACTACGAAATGTCATCGTATTAAGCGAACAACGCTATCCGGGAACATTTTCATGGAACGACCTCTTAGCCATGGCGGAATATGTCGAAGATGCAGCACTAGATGCACGAATGAATTCCCTCGATCCACATGATGTCATCAACATGCAATATACCTCAGGAACGACAGGATTCCCAAAAGGCGTTATGCTTACACATCATAACATTGTGAACAATGCGTATTATATTGCAGAATGTATGAAGCTAACAAAGGAAGATCGTTTATGTATTCCTGTACCGTTTTTTCATTGTTTCGGTTGCGTTCTCGGTACGCTCGCTTGCGTAACAGTTGGAGCAACGATGGTGCCACTTGAGCAATTTCATCCAAAACAAGTGTTACAAACGGTGCAAGATGAAAAATGTACGGCGCTTCACGGGGTGCCAACGATGTTTATTGCCGAATTAAATGATCCAGACTTTGCATCATACAATTTATCGTCTTTACGTACGGGTATTATGGCTGGATCAAACTGCCCGATTGAAGTGATGAAAGCTGTCATCGAAAAAATGGGGGCGCGAGACATTACGATTGCGTACGGTCAAACAGAGTCTTCACCGGTTATTACGCAAACACGCACCGATGATCCGATTGAGTTACGTGTTGAAACTGTAGGGCGTGCCCTCCCTCACGTCGAGGTGAAAATTGTTGATCCAACAACAAATAAAGAATTGCCACCTGGTATGCAAGGTGAGCTATGTACCCGCGGATATCATGTAATGAAAGGATATTACAACAATCCTTCCGCGACGCGCGAAGCGATTGATGAAGATGGATGGTTGCATACAGGGGATTTAGCAGTGATGGATGAAAACGGTTACTTCCGCATTACCGGACGGCTAAAAGATATGATTATCCGCGGTGGGGAGAACATTTATCCGCGTGAAATTGAGGAGTTTTTATATAAGCATCCGAAAGTGCTCGATGTGCAAGTTGTCGGCGTCCCAGATGAAACGTATGGGGAAGAGGTGATGGCGTGGATCATTTTAAAAGAAGGTGAACACGCTACAGCAGAAGATATTCGTGCATTTTGTGAAGGAAATATATCGCGCCATAAAATCCCTAGATATATCGAATTTACTACGTCTTATCCGATGACGGCGTCAGGAAAAATTCAAAAATTTAAATTGCGTGAATGGGCGCGCGAACGAATCGAACAGAAAAAAAACGTATAAGGGGGAGACATATGTTTTCAAAAGTGCTTATTGCTAATCGGGGGGAAATTGCTTTGCGCATCATTCGCACGTGCAAAAAGCTCGGCATTCAAACGGTCGCTATTTATTCAGAAGCTGACGCCGGTTCGCTTCATGTAAAGCAGGCTGATGAAGCATATGTCGTTGGCAAAGCGCGCGTGAATGAAAGTTATTTAAACATCGAAAAAATTATTTCTATCGCTAAAGAAACGAAGGTAGAAGCTATTCATCCCGGTTACGGCTTGCTTTCAGAAAATGCAGCATTTGCTCGCCGCTGCGAGGAAGAAGGAATCGTGTTTATCGGTCCGAAACCGGATGTCATTGCGCGAATGGGGAGCAAAATTGAGGCGAGACAAACAATGGCGGAAGCGGGGGTGCCGATTGTGCCCGGCATCTCTTTTCCGCTCGCTCATGTCGATGAAGCAGCGAACGTTGCAAACGAAATCGGGTATCCAGTGATGTTGAAAGCTTCGGCAGGTGGTGGTGGCATCGGCATGCAGCTCGTTTACGATGAAGAGCAGTTGCGCAAAGCGTTCGAAGGGAACAAAAGCCGTGCTGCTTCCTTTTTTGGGGATGGGGCGATGTACGTTGAAAAGTATATCGACAATCCGCGCCATATTGAAATTCAACTGCTAGCCGATCAATATGGAAATTACGTTTATTTATGGGAGAGAGAATGTTCTGTGCAACGTCGCCATCAAAAAGTGATTGAAGAAGCACCTTCGCCGTTTTTAGATGAAGAGACGCGGAAACAGATGGGAGAGACTGCTGTTCGGGCGGCAAAACATATCGGATATACGAATGCAGGAACAGTTGAATTTCTCGTAGATGAGCAAAAAAACTTTTATTTTTTAGAAATGAATACACGTTTGCAAGTTGAGCACCCCGTAACAGAGGAAATTACGGGCATTGACATTGTTGAGCAACAACTGCGCATCGCGGCAGGAGAACAGCTATGTTTTTCGCAAGCTGAAGTAAAAAAAGAAGGACATGCGATTGAAGTGCGCATTTATGCGGAAGATCCAAAAACATTTTTTCCTTCGCCAGGGACGATCACATCTTTACAACTGCCAAAAGGAGAACAAGTGCGCCATGAAATCGCGGTACAAAGCGGTTCAGCCGTTCCACCTTTTTACGATCCGATGATTGCAAAATGTATTGTAAGAGGGAGCGATCGACAAGCGGCGATTGCAAATATGATCGCAGCATTGCATGAGTATAAAATCGAAGGAATTAAAACAAATATTCCGATGTTAATTGATGTATTGACGCATGAGGCATTTCAACAAGGGAATACGACAACAAACTTTGTGAATATGTATTTAAACAAAAAAGGAGGCAAGACACATGCATGAGGTTGTCGCATTGATGGCAGGAAACGTGTGGAAAATTGTTGTTCAAGTCGGTGACGTTGTTGAAGAAGGGCAAGATGTCGTCATTTTAGAATCGATGAAAATGGAAATTCCCGTTTCTGCAGAAGTCGGCGGAGTCGTAAAAGCGATTCGCGTGCAAGAAGGCGACTTCGTAAACGAAGGCGACATATTACTCGAAATCGAATAGGGGGGCATGTATGCGTGTAACGGTGAAAGAAGTCGGTCCGCGTGATGGATTGCAAAACGAGCCAGTATTTATTGCAACGGAAGATAAAATCGCATGGATTAATCAGCTATCAAAATCGGGGTTGTCATACATTGAAGTGACGTCATTTGTCCACCCAAAATGGATTCCACAGCTTGCTGATGCGTACGAAGTGGCTTCGCGCATTGAGCGCGTCGAAGGGGTGACGTATGCCGCGCTTGTACCAAATAAAAAAGGGCTAGAAGGCGCGCTTGCCGCAAATATGGATGAAGTTTCCGTATTTATGTCAGCAAGCGAAACGCACAACCGAAAAAATATTAATAAATCTATTGAAGAAACGTATCCCGTACTGAAGGAAGTCATTGATGAGGCGAAGCGAGCAAACAAAACCGTTCGCGGCTACGTATCAACGGTGTTTGGCTGTCCGTATGAAGGGGAAGTTAGCGTCGAGCGCGTAATCGCTGTTTCTGAACGGTTGTTTGAACTTGGCATTGATGAGCTGTCGCTCGGTGATACGATCGGTGTTGCTAATCCGATCCAAGTGCAACGAACGTTAGAACAGTTACTGAAGCGGTTTCCAGCGGAGCGGATGGCACTCCATTTTCATAACACGCGCGGCATGGCGCTTGCGAATGTATTTGCTTCCTTGCAAATGGGCATGACCATTTTTGATAGTTCGTTAGGTGGATTAGGTGGCTGCCCGTATGCTCCGGGGGCATCTGGGAATTTAGCGACAGACGATTTAGTATACATGCTTACCGAAATGGGAATCGATTGTGATGTTCAACTTGACCCGTTAACGGAAGCCGCGCGGTGGATAGAAGAAAAGATTGGCCGTCCGCTCTCGAGTCACCATCTACATGTTGTAAGGGGGAATGCATCATGATGGAAGCCGTTCTTTATTCGACGATTGATGCGGGGGTAGCAGTTGTCACATTAAATCGACCAGACGCAGCCAACGCCCTCTCGTTAAAAATGTTGAACGAACTGCAACGCATTCAAACGGAACTGAAGTTGAATCGAAACGTGCGCGCAGTCATTGTTACCGGGGCGGGACAAAAAACGTTTTGTGCTGGGGCGGATTTAAAAGAACGGGCAAAGATGAACGAAACGCAAGTACGTCAAACAGTTACACTTATTCGGGAGACGATTAATGGGTTTGAACAGTTGCCGCAGCCGGTCATTTGTGCATTAAACGGAGGGGCGTTTGGCGGTGGGTTGGAGTTAGCGCTCGCTTGTGACTTCCGCATCGCTGCTGAACACGCGACGATGGGACTGACCGAAACATCGCTTGGCATTATCCCGGGAGCTGGTGGAACACAGCGTCTCCCACGGCTCATTGGCATCGGGCGGGCAAAAGAGATGATTTATACAGCAAAACGTATTTCGGCTCAAGAAGCGGAGCGAATCGGACTAGTGGAGCGAGTCGTCCCCGCTGAAACGTTGCTAGATGAGGCGTTTGCAATGGCGACAACGATTGCAAATAACGCCCCGATTGCTGTTGCTCAAGCAAAAGTAGCGATGAATCATGGGATGCAAGTTGATATGTATACAGGGCTTATGATTGAACAAATGGCGTATGAACGAACGATTCATACGAACGACCGACTAGAAGGATTACAAGCGTTCAAAGAAAAACGAAAACCGGTGTACAAAGGGGAGTAGGAGACATGATTTCAAACGAACAATTATCGCTTGTTGAACAATTGCAACAAAAACGAAAACAAATTGAACAAGGCGGGGCGCGCAAATATCACGAAAAAAACGCCGAGCAAGGAAAGCTATTTGTCCGCGATCGTTTGAAACTTCTATTTGATGAAGGTTTACAATTTGAAGATGCATTTTTTGCGAACTGTTTAGCGGATGGATTGCCTGCAGATGGCGTTGTGACAGGCGTCGGAAAAATTAATGGACAAACGGTATGCGTGATGGCAAATGACTCGACGGTAAAGGCAGGTTCTTGGGGGGCAAGAACAGTAGAAAAAATTATTCGCATTCAAGAAACGGCAGATAAATTGCGTTGTCCGATCCTATATTTAGTCGACTCAGCAGGCGCTCGTATTACAGATCAAATTGAAATGTTTCCAGGCAGACGTGGGGCAGGGAGAATTTTTTACAACCAAGTGAAACTGTCTGGAAAAGTGCCACAAATTTGTTTATTGTTCGGACCATCGGCAGCAGGTGGTGCATATATTCCTGCGTTTTGTGATATCGTCATTATGGTCGAAGGGAACGCTTCTATGTATCTCGGTTCACCACGCATGGCGGAAATGGTTATCGGTGAAAAAGTGACACTTGAAGAGATGGGTGGAGCGCGCATGCATTGTTCAATTTCCGGTTGCGGCGATGTACTTGTTAAAACAGAAGAAGAAGCCATTGCGTTTGCACGTAAATATTTATCATATTTTCCAGCGAACTTTAGTGAAAAGCCGCCAATAGTAGCTCCAAAAGAGCCAAAATCATTTGATAAAACGATTGAGGAAATTATTCCACAAAATCAAAATGCCCCGTTTAACATGTACGATTTAATTGACCGTGTCATTGATGAAGGTTCGTTTTGTGAAATCAAAAAGCTGTTTGCACCTGAACTTATTACAGGTCTCGCACGCATAAACGGGCAACCGGTTGGCATCATTGCCAATCAACCACGCATGAAAGGTGGGGTGTTGTTTCACGACTCCGCGGATAAAGCGGCAAAATTTATTACACTGTGCGATGCGTTCCATATTCCACTTATCTTTTTAGCTGATATTCCGGGCTTTATGATCGGAACGAAAGTCGAGCGAGCAGGTATTATTCGCCACGGTGCAAAAATGATTTCAGCGATGTCAGAAGCAACCGTGCCGAAAATTTCAATCATTGTAAGAAAAGCATACGGAGCAGGATTATATGCGATGGCCGGTCCAGCCTTTGAACCGGATTGTTGCTTAGCTTTCCCACATGCCCAGATTGCTGTAATGGGGCCGGAAGCAGCAGTCAATGCAGTATACGCCAATAAAATTGCTGAACTTCCTGAGGAAGAACGCGCTGCATTTATTGAGCAGAAACGTGAAGAATATCGAAAAGACATCGACATTTATCGACTCGCTTCGGAAATGGTTGTCGATGGGATTATTGCTCCAAATGAATTGCGGACCGAACTTATTCGTCGTTTAGATGCATACATGTCGAAATATGTCATATTTTCTGAACGAAAGCATGGAGTTTACCCTGTGTAGTTATCAAGACATATGGTACAATGAGGGCGATGTGTTGTAACATCGCCTTTTTTTCGGGAAATTTCCCCGGAAATCGACAAAAGGTGTGTCGAATGTGAAAAACAAATAGAAAAAGGAAGTTTTAAGCTTGCTCTTTCCCTATTGTATAATCAAGAAAGGGGCTTTTCATTTGATATACATATGGCTTATTGCACTATTTGTCGTATATGGCATATGTCCGACATGGTTGACTCGCGTTTCTTCGTTTCGTGTACAAAAAAGGGTGAACGGTGGTGTAGCATTAACGTTTGATGATGGTCCAGATCCGGTGTACACGCCCCAGTTGCTTGATTTGCTGAAAAAGTATGACGTGAAAGCGACATTTTTCGTCATTGGCTCGAAGGCGGAGAAATATCCTCATCTCATTCAAAGGATGCATAAAGAAGGTCATACGATAGGGTTACATCATTATTACCATACGAGCAATTGGTTTCTTCCTCCGTTAGTTGCCGAATGGGAACTCGAACGTTCAGTTCGTGCCATTGAGCGCATTACCGGCAGTCGTCCTGCATACTACCGTCCGCCATGGGGACATATAAACATATGGACGTTGTTTATGCAAAAAAAGTATAAAATAGTGATGTGGACATATATTCTTGGTGACTGGAACGCCTCGCTAGGTGTTGACCGGCTTTATGAACGATTGATGCGAAGCATAGAGGACGGGGCGATCATTGTGCTACATGATAGCGGCTCAACCTTCGGCGCGGATCAACATGCACCTCAAAACATGTTGCAAGCGCTAGAGCGATTATTGAAAACGGCTCATGTAAAGTGGGTAAAGATATAGAAGGGGAATGGGGAAATGGAAGCGAACAGCATCTTAACGTATATTCAATCTCATGGCTATATTGTCCTGTTTCTTTCGCTATTCTTTGGGATCGTTGGGATTCCAGCACCGGAAGAGTCGCTTCTGTTTTTGGTCGGCATTTTTATTTCACATGACCAATTACATTTATTCAAAAGTTTATTTTTTGCTGTTTTCGGGGCGACAGTCGGCATGGTGATTGCTTATGTTGCTGGTTATACGTTCGGCTCACCGCTATTATTTAAATATGGACACTATATCGGTTTTCACCGCCGACGTTATCGCTATATGTATCGCCATTTCCGTAAACGTGCGCTTTGGGTTATTACGTTTGGCTACTTTATTCCGGGCGTTCGCCAACTATCGCCGTATATGGCGGGGGTTGTTCGCTTTCCATTTTTGCCATTTCTCTGTTTGTCGTTTGCTGGAGCGACTTTTTGGATCAGTTTATTTGTATGTGTAGGAAAGTTGCTCGGGGAACGAATTCATATCCCACTTCATGTGTTGCCATGGCTCACGTTATTGTTTTTCAGTTTATTTTTCATTATTTTGTATATGAAAAAAAGAAAGCAAAGCTAAAAGGGAGTTCGTCATGATGAACATTCTCGTCCTACCTTTGTTCCAAATGTCATCTGGCCATCATCAAGTGGCGGATGCGCTTATCTATTCGTTGCAACGTCGCTTTCCAGAGGCGTCTTTTGAAAAACTTGATTTCCTCAGCTATTGCAACGAACAAATGGAAAAAAGAGTAGCCGATTTTTACCTTCGATGGATTTCGGTATTACCTCATTCGTATGAGTGGATGTACCGACGTTGGATGAGAAAATTCGAGCAGCCAACGCTTGAACCGTGGCTACTTTATTTTGAAAAAAAGATGAAGCGTCTTCTCCAAGAGAAAGATCCAGATCTTATTATATGTACCCATTCATTTCCATCACACGTATTGCATCGTTTAAAGCAAAAAGGTGTTGTTACTATTCCGGTTGTGAACGTGTATACCGACTTTTTTTTAAGTGGTATTTGGGGAAAAACAGCAATCGACTACCATTTCGTTCCGCATGAAGAGGCAAAGCGGTTTATGTGTACAACGTTTCGCATCGATCGTCATCGCGTCATTGTAACAGGCATTCCAATTCATGAGCATATTGTACCTGCTAAGAAAAGAAAACAGCGGGAAAATAAACGTATTTTAGTGGCAGGTGGCAATCAAGGATTAGGGAAAATGAAACAATTTTTAACAAACGCGAAACATTCTCAGCTCACTTATTTTGTATTATGCGGCAAAAATGAAGCGCTGTATAACGAGCTGAAAAGCTGGGACGATCCGCGCGTTCGGCCGTTTCGATACATTTCCGATCCAGCGAAAATGAACGAGCTGTATGATGAAGTCGATGCGGTTGTGACAAAACCAGGTGGTGTAACAATGAGCGAAGTGCTTGCAAAAAAACTTCCTGCTTTTACGCTTTCTTATTTGCCTGGACAAGAACAAATGAATTTGCGTTATTTAAAAGCAAAGGGACTTATTTATTTTCTTCATGACAATGAACCGTACGATCAACAGTTAATGCGCGTATTAACGGATAATGATGAGATGGATCAATTAGGAAAACGGATCGAACAATATTGGCTCGAACGCGAGAAAACAGCACAAGAGGCGTTGAGCGAGTGGATCGAAGCACGTTTACATGCGGTAAAGAAGCGATGAGTAGCTCTCATCGCTTTTATTTTTTCGATTTCCCGTATGTGTCAATACTTAATTTGACATGGATACGTTGTAACGTATTTTTTGTAAGGGGGACTACTCCGTTTGTCGTGTATTTCCGCCAATCATTCACGTTTTGGCGATACAAGGCGTTCGATAACTGAAGCGTATCGACTCCTTCTTTTACCCCGAGTTCGAATAACGATTGCACTTCCTTTTCTACCGTTTTTGCTGCGTATGCAATGATTTGTTTTTCGGATATGTCTTCGCGTAGCTCGATGATGCTGCCCGTTGCTTGTATATTAACGGTAAAAACAGGTCGGCCACCTTTCACTTTATACGATATGCTCGCTTTCGGTTCGCGCACAACGAGCGTGCCGATCATTTTTCCGTCTGGTTGAATGTAAATGGGCGTTCTTCCCGTTCCTTTTGTAACCCAGCGCAATCCGTCTAATTTATCGCGAGGCATGCATGCTTGCTTATTGTAGCGATGTAAAAAACAAACGCCGTCGATTTTTAGCATCGGCTTCTTTTTTTTATTTTCCGTCCAGCTTTTTCCCTCCACTGCAAGGGATGGTAGAGGAAAGATGACCGCTTTTTCATTTGAAGAGGCAATAAGTTGATTTAGCCGCTTCGGTTGAATGAATGAACTTTGTTCATAAATATCCGTCGGGTTCGCCAGTAACGAAAAATACGGCGAATAATCTAAAAATGGCGTTGTTTCAAATAGCTGTTCAATCGATTCTTTCGTTGTAAATGCCCAAATGGTATGGCGAATTTCATTGTAACGGTCAAGCACATCAATGACGTCACGCACAAGTCCTTTTTTGAGCGCCCGTTCCGTAAAAACAATCCCTTTAATATGTCCCCACGATACGCCTTGTTGAATGGCGTGATACAACCGATCTGTCGCGACATTAAACGTTTCTCCTTTTGCCTTTCCGATCGTAACGGTCGATTTTTCTCGGCCACCTCCCGCTTCGACTTTTGCGAGCCCTGAAAAACTAATGAGCTGAGCGTATGCGATCACTTGATCGTCTTCATAATCTACACCTATTGCATGAATGTAAGCGAGATGGTCAATTTCTTTCATCCCCCAACAGCCTGTTAAAAACAAACAACAAAAACAGCAAATGAACAGCCGACTCATGATTCATCACCCGGCGTATTATCGTTCGTTTTCAACATTTTTGGGCGCATTTTAAACTTTTTCCATCCGCTCGTAATAATGACTTTCCATATATCTCCTGTTGTCGGGGAAAGCGGCGCTAAATATGGGACGCCAAACGATGTCAAGTTCGCCGTATAAATAACTAGAAAAAACAAGGACGCAATAAAGCCGAACAATCCGAGCATTGACGAGGCAGCAAGGACGATAAAGCGCAAAATGGACACCGTCCCAGCAAGCGATTGGTTGACGAGCGTAAACGTCGCAATCACTGACGTTGCAATAACGACAAGCGTTCCTGGTGCGGCTAATCCAGCGTTAATGGCCGCCTGTCCGATAATTAACCCGCCAACGACAGATAACGTTTGCCCGATCGCAATCGGCAGCCGCATCCCCGCTTCCTTGAAAATTTCAAACAAGCTGATCATAATAAATGCTTCTAACGGAGCGGGGAGAGGAACCCCTTGCCGTGAGAGGACGATTGTTGCCAATAGTGTAAACGGCAGTTGGTCTTGATGATATGTAACAATGGCTACCCAAAGCCCCGGCAAAAAGACAGCTACGCTGACACCGATAAGCCGAATGATGCGTTGAAACGTAACAAATACGAACGATGTACTATTGTCTTCTGAAGTATTTAACAAAAATGTTAAATTTGCTGGTCCGATCAATGCTGTCGGTGAGCCATCAACAAAAACAACAAACCTTCCGCTTAACAGCGCGTTCACGACAAAATCAGGACGACCAGAGTATGCGAAGACGGGAAATAAAGAGATGTATTTTTCGCTTAACAATTCTTCTAATTGATTCGTCCCAGTTAAGGCGTCGATGTTGATGGTACTTAACCGTCGCTTGAGCTCATCAATTGTTTCTTGATTTATAATGTCTTTTATATATAAAAGATCGACTTTCGTTCGGCTTCGTTTGCCGATTAATACTTGTTCGACGTGTAAACTGCTCGTTTTTAGCCGCTTGCGCACGAGCGCTACGTTTTTAGCTACTTCTTCAATAAAGCCGTCTTTCGGTCCGCGAATCGACACTTCTGTGTTTGGCTCTTCGGGGTTGCGGTTTGGTGGATTCGCGAGCGAAATGGAATACATCGCCCCAGCTTCGACGAAGTAAATGATTAAATCTCCGTTAAAAATGATAAAATCAAGCTGTTGGGCAGAGACG
Organism: Anoxybacillus sp. ST4; assembly: GCF_019448545.1. Taxonomy (NCBI): domain Bacteria; kingdom Bacillati; phylum Bacillota; class Bacilli; order Caryophanales; family Anoxybacillaceae; genus Anoxybacillus; species Anoxybacillus sp. ST4. The sequence goes on from NZ_JAHZOE010000025.1 coordinate 19,014, forward strand.
GATTTCCCGACTAAGTGAAGCGGGATTTGTTTATATTTTTCAATATCTGTAACGGAATAGAGCGGATATTGTTGCCCCATGCGCGTAATGGTCGGGAAAATAAATTCTTTGAGTAGCTTCGTATCACATAATTCTTCACAATAGACGAAAATGAGTGAAAGCGGTTTTCGTTCGTCCGAATAGATGGTAGCTGGCATAAGTACGACATCTTTACATTGTGCAAAATGTTCTTTTAATGTTCGTTCATCGACAATGATTTCAGCGGTCATGCGGACGCTCTCCTTTCTTTTATACGTATCGCCAACGCTAGGACGAACAAGACAGTAGAAAGAAAGCAAATGAATAGAAACGAAATCGGTAGCACCCATTTTTTTAACATATAAAAAAATGTATAATCGCTCATTGGTGTCATAGCAGCGAAGAACAAGACGACGTATACGAATAGTAATATCCAGCGGCGCGATGATTTATTTGTAATGTCAAATAACTCCGGGATAAGCGCTGTTGCGAGCGAAATGCGGATGAAAGCGCCCGCGAGCCATTGGTAAACAGATAAAAAATCAAAATGCTCTAAATATGTTCCTAAGTTCACCATGCGCCATTGTTCGAATGCGGGATAACGGAGATGGCTTGCTTCTGCAGGACCAAATTCTGTAATGGCCCCAATCGTTGGCCCAATTGATAAACTAGCGGCGACAAGCCCGAACAAAATGAGTTTCATAAAAGAAATATTTGTTTTCATTTGTTGTTGCATAAACAGGAGAAGAACAATTTCCCCGTATCCGGCAGCAACGTACATGACCCCTTTCCAAACAGGTCCCCATCCTTCTTCGAGCATCGGTTTTAACAATTCATAGTTTTTATGTGGCGTAGTTGCGAGAGCAACGAATATGCCAAATACGACGACAAAAGGTAAAATGATGCCGGATGTTTTCGCGATGGATGGCAAGCCGATGGAGGCGTTATAAAAACAAATGATACAAAGTGTGACGATGATCGCCCAGTTCGGTGTTGCTGTTAAATATGATGTCGTCGTAAACGTTGTCGTATCTTTTAACGTGACGATACTAATAACAAGTAAATATATGCATGTAATCGACGCGATCAAATAAGCGATCGGAGCCCCGATATGTTGTTTTAGCCATTGGAAGACGTGCGTCTGTTGCGACTGTTTAATAGGAAAATAGACGAGAGGAAGAAACATAACGAGCAATATAAGTCCGATTACGGTAGAAATCCATGCATCGCGTCCAGCAACTTCGAGCAAAACAGGAATGATGATAACGTGATTCATTAGTCCGATAGATAGCATTAAAACGAATAACATTTGTATTGTGTTCATATTCACACACCTTTTTTCCAATTGTATTTTTATCGTTTCCAAACAGGGAAATAATATGCATTGTCACCATCTAGGCTCGTTTCGCCATATAAATAAAAAAGTAGTTGTGCTACAATAAATGAAGTGACATGAACAGTTGAGGAGGAACGAACATGACGACCACGTTAGGTGTATTATACGGCGGCAAGTCGCCTGAACATAAAGTATCGCTGCAAACAGCGCGCTCTGTGATTAATGCAGTCAATAAAGAGAAGTTTACCGTTGTACCGATTTATATTACAACGGACGGACAGTGGTGGCGTGGCAAGGCGATTGAAGGAGAAGTGCAAGATGTGAAGCAACTCGTTTTCGATAATGGGCTGCCAGCGCTTACTTCCATTGCTAACCGCGAAGGAAATAAAGAAGAACGAATCGATGTCATTTTCCCGCTTTTGCACGGCCCGAACGGAGAGGACGGAACGGTGCAAGGAATGTTAGAACTGTTGGACGTACCATACGTTGGGAACGGTGTGTTAGCATCGGCTGTCGGTATGGATAAAGTCGTCATGAAGCAATTGTTTGCACAAGCAGGGTTGAAACAAGCGCGTTACGTATTTTTCTTAAAAAAAGAATGGGAAAAACATAAAGAAACTGTATATGAAACGGTAGAACATGAGCTTGGCTACCCGTGCTTTGTTAAGCCAGCCAATGCTGGTTCGAGCGTAGGAATAAGTAAATGTAAAAACCGTGAGCAGCTACAAGTGGCATTCCAAGAGGCGTTTCGTTACGATCGAAAAGTCATTGTAGAAGAGGCGATTGTCGGTCGTGAAGTGGAGATTGGGGTGATCGGTAACGACGAGCCGATTTGTTCCGTCGTTGGGGAAATCGTCCCGAAAAAAGAGTTTTACGATTACGAAGCGAAATATGTCGATGGGAACACACAATTAGTCATCCCAGCTGATATTACGGACAAAGAATACGAGACCATTAAACAAATGGCTCTTACTGCTTTTCAAACGCTCGATTTATCCGGTTTAGTTCGCGCCGACTTTTTCTTGACGGCAGATGGGGAGGCGTATATTAACGAAGTCAATACGATGCCGGGCTTTACGCCATTCAGCATGTTCCCGCTTTTATGGAAACATACGGGCGTATCGTATGAGGAGTTAATTGAACGTCTCATTCAACTAGCGATTGAGCGATATGAAGAAAAGCAAAATATTACGTATGTATTTTAAGGTGATAATATGATTACACGTTCATTAGCTGACATTCAAACAATGATTCCAGGCAGTACGATTGATGAGCGTTTTTCTGCCGTTGTCATTCATGGTGTATCAACAGATACGCGCACGATCGCGCAAGGAAATATATACGTTCCGCTAAAAGGAGCGACATTTAACGGCCATCAATTCGTCATGCAGGCGTTTGACAAAGGGGCAGCAGCCGCATTATGGAGCAAACATGAGCCAAATGCACCGAAAGATGTCCCGCTCATTTTTGTTGATGATACGCTCGTTGCCCTCCAACAGTTAGCTCATGCGTATCGCAAACAACTTCGGACGCGCGTCATTGGCGTGACAGGAAGCAACGGAAAAACGACGACGAAAGATATGATTGCATCGCTGCTTGGAACTGTATATCGCGTACAAAAAACAGAAGGAAATTTAAACAATCATATCGGTGTGCCACTGACCCTTCTTCGCTTAAAAGAGGACACAGAGTATGCTGTTGTCGAGATGGGCATGAGCGGTTTTGGAGAAATCGAGCTCCTTTCTACTCTTGCGGAACCAGATGTTGCGGTCATTACAAATATAGGAGAATCGCATTTACAAGAGCTCGGTTCGCGCGAAGGAATCGCAACAGCGAAGCTTGAAATCATCAAAGGACTACAACGAGGAGGTTTATTTGTTTATCACGGCGACGAACCGCTGTTGCAAACGCGTGTTCAACAGTGTATGCTTTCGCATGTCGAAACGTTTGGAATGGCAAAGACAAACGATTATTATCCGCTTGACATTCGTGTTCAGGCGGATGGTACGTCATTTACAGTCAATCGTTGGCCAGATGAAATGTTCCATATGCCGCTTCTTGGGCGTCACCACGTGATGAATGCCCTTGCAGCCATTGCTGTGGCCCGTCTTGCTTCTATCGATGTAGCGCATATGAAGGAAGGATTTTCGCGCTTGACCGTAACAAAAATGCGAACAGAAGTAATCAAGCGAGATGATGGGGTAACAATTATTAATGATGCATATAACGCAAGTCCGACATCTATGCGTGCTGCCCTTGAGCTGCTCGGCCAGCTGACAGGATATCGCAAAAAAATAGCGATTGTCGGCGATATGCTTGAACTAGGTGACCAAGAAATCGCTTTTCACGAACAAATTGGCGAAATGGTCGACCCACAAAAAATAGATTACGTATTAACGTACGGAGAGCGTGCTAAAGCGATCGCTGAACAGGCAAGCAAACGGTTTAGCGAAGGACATGTTCGCTCGTATACAGATAAGGCGAAATTAGCCGCAGATGTACAAGCGATGATGGGAGCAGGCGATGTTATTTTATTAAAAGCATCGCGTGGCATGAAGCTAGAGGAAATCATTTCTTTGCTAAATGAGTAAAAAGAGTTGTTCAATTTGTTGAAAACATATGCATAAAATGGTATGATGAACGAGAGCTGTTTACGGAATGAATTTGAACAAGGCACTTCCGTCTATACGGGAATGCCTTTTTTCGTAAGTTATTTGAAGAAGGAGTATGAAAACATTGGCTACATTTAAAGAATTTGGATTAAGTCCAGAAGTGATGAAAGCAGTTAGTAAAATGGGATTTGAAGAGGCGACGCCAATTCAAGCGGCGACGATTCCGCTTAGTTTACAAAATCGTGATGTCATCGGGCAAGCGCAAACAGGGACTGGAAAAACGGCAGCGTTCGGTATTCCACTTGTGGAAAAAATTGATATGAACCATGATGCTGTGCAAGCGATTATTGTTGCACCGACGCGGGAATTAGCTATTCAAGTATCCGAGGAGCTATATAAAATTGGCTCAACGAAGCGTGTGCGTGTCTTGCCGATTTATGGGGGGCAAGATATTGAGCGGCAAATTCGAGCATTAAAGAAACACCCACATATTATTGTCGGCACGCCAGGACGCATTATTGATCATATTCAACGTCGTACGCTCCGTTTACAGAACGTGCATACCGTCGTGTTAGATGAAGCGGATGAAATGTTGAACATGGGGTTTGTTGAAGATATTGAAGCGATTTTAAGTCATGTGCCAACTGAACGACAGACGCTTCTTTTTTCAGCGACGATGCCAGAGCCAATTCGCCGCATTGCTGAGCGCTTTATGAACAATCCGGAGCTTGTTCGTGTAAAAGCAAAAGAAATGACCGTTCCGAACATTCAACAATACTATATCGAAATTCAAGAGAAGAAAAAGTTTGATACGTTAACGCGTTTACTAGATATTCAATCGCCGGAGCTAGCGATCGTTTTCGGAAGAACGAAGCGTCGTGTCGACGAACTAGCGGAAGCACTCAACTTGCGCGGTTATACAGCAGAAGGTATTCACGGTGATTTAAGCCAAGCGAAACGTTTATCTGTCTTGCGCAAATTTAAAGAAGGTTCGATTGATATTTTAGTTGCGACTGACGTTGCTGCCCGCGGCTTAGACATTTCTGGCGTAACGCATGTTTATAACTTCGATATTCCGCAAGATCCAGAAAGCTACGTTCACCGTATCGGTCGAACAGGACGTGCGGGCAAAACAGGAATGGCGATTACGTTTGTTACACCGCGTGAAATTGGGCAGTTGCAACATATTGAAAAGACGACAAAGCGGAAAATGGAACGGATGAAGCCGCCGACGTTAGATGAGGCGCTAGAAGGTCAACAGCGGGCGGCTGTGGAAAAATTGCTTGCTACCATTGAGCATAATAACTTATCATTTTACAAACGCGCTGCTGAGGAATTGTTAGAAGAGCACGACTCTGTTTCGCTCGTTGCTGCGTGTATTAAAATGTTAACGAAAGAGCCGGATATGACGCCGGTACAGTTGACGGAAGAGCCTCCGATTATGAAAAAAGAGAAAAAGCGGCAAGTCCAAACGCGCCAACGTCGTAGTGAGACGCGTGGACGCGGAGCGAAAACACGTACAAAACGATAGGAGCTGTCTGAACAGATAGCTTCTTTTTGTTTATTGGAGGGGTATAGATGATTGTTGGGATTGGCATCGATATTGTAGAGTTGAGTCGTATCGCTCATTTGTTAGAAAGGCAACCGAAATTTATTGAACGCGTGTTAACAGAAAATGAACGAATGCGTTTTTTCGAATTGTCGTCAAAACGAAAAATTGAGTTTGTTGCAGGTCGATTTGCTGCAAAAGAGGCGTATGCGAAAGCGTTAGGGACGGGAATTGGCGCACATGTGTCGTTTAGTGATGTTGAGGTGAAAAACGATGAGTGCGGCAAACCGTACATCGATTCCGTATTAGCCGATCAGCGCGTGCACGTTTCTATTTCCCACAGCGCCCACTATGCTGTGGCTCAAGTAATTATTGAACGCTTGTCAAGCTAGTCTGCATATTCTCTCCGTTGACCTCATATGATGGCTTATGAAAGAAGTCCAAATGAGGTAAAGGGGTTGAAAAAATGAGACGAACGTTGCTTTTTTGGTGCCTGCTTATTTTTATTTTAGGCAGTTTGGCGGCTTGCGGGGAGAAATCCCAACAAGATGTGTTAAAAGCGCTCGATGAAAAAGTTAAAACGATGTCCGGGTACAAGGCAGAAGCAAAAATGACGCTTCAAACGGGAATGGAGCCGCAAGTGTATGAAATTGAAATTTGGCATAAGTCGCCAAGCTACTATCGTGTGAATTTGAAAAACGCTCAGCGTGACCAACATCAAATGATTTTGCGTAACGACGAAGGAGTATTTGTATTAACGCCTGCGTTAAATAAAAGTTTTCGCTTTCAAAGCGACTGGCCGCAAAACACAAGTCAAGTATACTTGTATGAATCGCTCGTAAAAGACATTTTAGCTGATTCGAAAGCAGATTTTAAAGCGACAAAAAACCATTACGTGTTCCAAACGAAGACAAATTACGAAAACAAAAAAATGTTGCCAAAACAAGAGATTACATTAAACAAAAAAGATTTAACGCCAGTCAAAGTGACAGTGATGGATATTGACTCGCAACCGATGTTAACGGTCGAGTTTTCGAAAGTAGAATGGAACGCAGCATTTGACGATAATGCTTTTGACGTAAGTAAAAACATGACGAGAGCAAAGTTAGAAAACGAACAAGAAGTAACAAAAGAAGCGAATCAACAAGTAGTGCCAGTCATGTATCCGACATATGAGCTCGATGGGGTGAAACTTGTCGAAGAAAAAGAATTTACAACAGCGAACGGCAAGCGAATTGTCATGACATTTGCCGGAGAAAAGTCGTTTACGCTTGTACAAGAAAAAGCGCATGCTGTACCAACAGCGAACGTATCGACAACCGTTAAAGGGGAGCCAATTGATTTAGGATTTGCGGTTGGAGCAATGACAAGCGGAACGTTAACATGGACGTATAAAGGTGTTGATTTTATTCTTGCTTCACAAGACTTAACGAGAGATGAAATGGTTGCGATTGCTCGTTCCGTACAAGGAAAGATGATGAAGTAAGACTCGCATGGCGGGTCTTTATTTTTTTATTGACATCCTATCAAGAGAAAAGAAATAATCAAACGTGAACATATTTTTGAAGGGGTATGAAGGATGGAAAGAGCTTTTTATCGCGATACATGGGCAGAAATTGATTTAGATGCCATTTTTTATAATGTACAGTCCATGAAGGAGCATGTCGGTTCGCATGTTGATGTGATAGCTGTTGTGAAAGCGAATGCTTATGGGCACGGGGATATACAAGTGGCGAAAACGGCGCTTGAAGCGGGGGCGACAAGATTAGCAGTTGCTTTTTTAGATGAAGCGTTGGCACTGCGTAAAAAAGGAATTCCTTTAGACGTCCCGATTCTCGTGCTTGGGGCGACGAACCCTCAATACGCTCCGCTTGCCGCAAAGGAAAATATTTCATTAACCGTATATCAATCTCAATGGGTTGAGGAAGCGCTAACTTATGCATATGAGCGGCCGCTTATGATTCATATCAAATTTGATACAGGGATGGGGCGGCTAGGTGTTAAAACGAAGGAAGAAATAGAGCGGATCGTTGCGCTTATGTCGCAACAAACGGATTTCGTACTTGAAGGAGTGTATACGCATTTTGCAACGGCGGATGAACGAAAGAGCGATTATTTTGAGTTTCAATATGATGCGTTTATGCGCATGTTAAAATGGTTGCCTGTCGCTCCACCCGTCATTCATTGCGCTAATAGCGCGGCCGGATTGCGTTATCCGGATCGCGTGTTTAATGCCGTCCGTTTAGGCATTTCGATGTATGGACTGTCGCCGTCACAAGAAATGAAACCGTTGCTACCGTATCCTTTAAAAGAAGCGTTCTCGCTCCATAGTCGCTTAACACATGTCAAAAAAGTGAAACGAGGGGAAAAAATAAGCTACGGGGCGACATATGAGGCGGAAACAGACGAGTGGATTGGTACGGTTCCGATCGGTTATGCGGATGGTTGGTTGCGTCGGATGCAGCATTTTCCTGTTCTTGTGGATGGAAAGCGTGCCCCAATTGTTGGTCGAGTTTGTATGGATCAAACGATGATTCGCTTGCCTTATGAGCTTCCAATTGGCACAAAGGTCACTCTCATTGGTGAACAACAAGGCGATCGCATTTCGATTGATGATGTTGCAGCCCATTTGAATACGATCAATTATGAAATCCCTTGTACAATTAGTTATCGTGTTCCCCGTATTTTTTTAAAAAACAAGAGTATAATTGAAGTGAGAAATGCGGTATTATAGTAGATGGGTGCAAGGAGAACGGTATTTTTCGAAAAATTTCTACAAAATTTGAACGAATGATGCTGGAAATGACTTTGCATCGCGAAGAGGAAATGGTATGATGTAAATTGGGAGCAACTATGTAGTTGTAGTTTAGTTGGAGGTGTGTGTTTGTGTCTGAATCCAGCTCAACAACAGAAATTGTTATTCGGTTACCACAGGCGTTAGTGAATGAATTAGATGGAATTGTCAAGCAAGAAAACGGCAGCCGAAATGAACTCATTTATCAAGCGATGAAAATGTATATTCGCGAGCGGAAAAAGCGTCAAATTCGAGAAGCGATGAGACGCGGGTATATGGAGATGGCGAAAATCAACTTGTCGCTTGCATCGGAGGCGTTTCTGGCGGAATATGAAGCTGACCACACCGTTGAACGCTTAGTTAGCGGGGGGTAATCTTTTGATTGTCAAACGTGGTGACGTGTATTTTGCCGATCTTTCTCCAGTAGTTGGATCAGAGCAAGGGGGCGTGCGCCCTGTGCTTGTTATTCAAAATGATATCGGGAACCGTTTCAGTCCCACCGTCATTGTTGCTGCCATTACTGCGCAAATTCAGAAAGCCAAGTTGCCTACACATGTTGAAATCGATGCAAAGCGCTACGGATTTGAGCGGGACTCTGTCATTTTGCTTGAACAAATTCGGACGATTGATAAACAACGTCTGACAGATAAGATTACCCATTTAGATGACGAGATGATGGATAAGGTTGACGAAGCGTTGCAAATTAGCCTCGGTCTTATTGATTTTTAATATGATGGAAAATAGCTACGTTCTGTAGCTATTTTTGTTTAAGAGGAGGAATTTTGCTTGGATCTACTAAACAAGCTGGCCGCGAAATTAAACATTTCGCTTGTACATATTCAACATGTCATTCAACTTCATGAAGAAGGAAATACGATTCCTTTTATTGCTCGTTATCGAAAAGAAATGACCGGTGCGCTTGATGAAGTGCAAATTCGAACGATTTTAGACGAATGGAACTATTTGCAAAATTTAACAAAAAGAAAAGAAGAAGTCATTCGTTTGATTGATGAGCAAGGGAAGTTGACGGATGATTTAAAGGAAGCGATTTTAAGCGCAACAAAATTGCAAGAAGTGGAGGATTTATATCGCCCGTATAAACAAAAACGGCGAACGAAAGCAACAATTGCAAAGGAAAAAGGGTTAGAACCGTTTGCAGAATGGTTATTAACGTTTCCAAATGAGACGGTGACAAATCGGGCAGAAGAGTTTATTGATGAACAAAAAGAAGTGTATACGATCGAAGAAGTGATTCAAGGTGCCAAAGATATTATTGCTGAAAAAGTGTCAGATGACGCTACAATCCGTCAATGGATCCGTCAACAAACTTGGCAAACGGGCACAATTGTTTCGGTTGGAAAAGAGATAGAAAAAGATGAAAAACGTGTATTTGAAATGTACTACGATCATCGCGAATCGATTGCCAAAGCACCGGCGCATCGTGTGTTGGCGATGAACCGCGGTGAAAAAGAAGGAATTTTACGCATTGCAATTGATGTAGAAGCTGAACGAATCATTACATACATTCGTAAACAAGTTATACGAAATGAGCGCTCATCAGCGGCCGACATTGTTGCTGAAGCGATTGAAGATGCATATAAACGTTTAATTGCTCCGTCTATTGAGCGAGAGGTACGAAACGAGTTGACAGAACATGCGGAAGAACGAGCGATTCACATTTTCGCTGAAAACTTACGCAACTTGCTGTTGCAACCACCTTTAAAAGGAAAGGTCGTTTTAGGGATCGACCCAGCATATCGTACAGGATGTAAGTTAGCCGTTGTCGATGAAACGGGAAAAGTGCTTCATATTGATGTCATTTATCCACATCCACCGAAAAATGAGGTGGAGAAAGCGAAAGAAAAATTAAAGCAACTACTTCATACGTATCAAGTGGAGTTAATTGCCATTGGAAATGGAACGGCATCGCGAGAGACAGAACAGTTTGTAGCCGATACAATTTCTGAATGGGAAGGAAACGTTTTTTATTTAATTGTAAATGAAGCGGGGGCGAGTGTATATTCTGCTTCTGATTTGGCGCGTCAAGAGTTCCCGCATTTGCAAGTAGAAGAGAGAAGTGCTGTATCCATCGCTCGTCGCGTGCAAGATCCGTTAGCTGAATTAGTAAAAATTGATCCGAAATCGGTTGGGGTTGGGCAATATCAGCATGATGTATCACAAAAAAAACTAGAACAGTCGTTACGGTTTGTTGTGGAAACGGTTGTGAACCAAGTTGGAGTAAACGTCAACACCGCTTCTTCGACATTGTTGCAATATGTATCTGGTTTAACGAAGACAGTAGCCGAAAATATTGTAAAATACCGTGAAGAACACGGGAAGTTTACAAATCGTATGCAACTGAAAAATATTCCGAGATTAGGGGCAAAGACGTACGAGCAATGTATTGGATTTTTACGCATTTTAGATGGTGATGAACCTCTAGACCGCACACCAATCCATCCAGAACGTTATGAAGAAGTGTATCAATTGTTACGTCGCCTCGGTTTTTCGACAGAAGCGATCGGTAGTGAGCAGTTGCGTGTTGCACTTGAAGGGATAGATATAGAAGAAACAGCACAAGAACTGAACATAGGGGGATTGACGCTTCAAGATATTATCGATGCTCTTAAGCGTCCAGAGCGCGATCCGCGCGATGATTTGCCAAAGCCTATTTTAAAGCAACATGTGTTGAAGATGGAGGACTTGAAAAAAGGTATGGAATTAGAAGGGACGGTACGAAACGTTGTCGATTTCGGCGTATTTGTAGATATTGGTGTGAAACAAGATGGGCTTGTTCATATTTCAAAACTAAGCAATCGATATGTGAAACATCCACTTGATGTTGTGTCAGTCGGCGATATTGTGAAAGTATGGGTTGATTCGGTCGATTTACAAAAAGAGCGCATCGCTTTAACGATGATTCCACCAACATCGGAAAACACACTGTTATGAGCAGTGTGTTTTCCGGTAAAAAAACCAACATTGATTGAGAAGTTTAATTTGAGCGCGATTTTTCTCATAATATGCACGGCGCATTTGGTTTCTTAGCCACATCGGCATGATGATCACCTTCAAATCGTTTTTTATTATGTTATGAGTAAAAGAGCCCAATGGTGAAAGGACGGAGGTAAAATGGATGAGCGCGAGTTGCAGGCGCTTGTTGAGCGTGTGTCGTTACAAGTGTTTCATAAGCCGTTTCGACATCGAGCGATATTTAACGATCGGTTAAAGACGACAGGTGGGAGGTATTTACTTTCTACACATAACATTGAACTGAATCGAAAATATTACGAACAATATGGGGAAGAAGAACTCATCCAAGTAATTAAGCACGAATTATGCCACTATCATTTACACCTAGAAGGAAAAGGTTATCGGCATCGTGATCGTGATTTTCGGGAATTGTTACAAAAAGTACGAGCCCCACGCTTTTGCAAACCTGTTGTATTAGCAAAGACGGGAAAGAAAAGGTATTATGAATGCACATCATGCCATTATGTATATGTGCGAAAAAAAGCGATGGATACGAATCGATATGTATGTGGACGCTGTCGAGGAAAATTAAAAAAAATAAAAAGAGAGTGTTGACAAGCCAAATCTGTATGTGCTAAATTATAAAAGCCGTCGTCATTCGATGAGAAAAAACGAGTGAAAAAAAGACGGTTGACAAACATAAAAAGAATAAATATAATATAAGCAGTCCTAATGAATAAGTTATTCCGCAGTAGCTCAGTGACGAGCAATGCTTCTTTGGTTAAGTTGCGAGTTGCTTCGACGCATCCATCATCATTGAGTATACTAGTAGAGGAAGAGGCAGTAAAGTTAAACTATAATATTGGTTAGGTAGTATGAATCACCTTTATTATTATTCCGCAGTAGCTCAGTGGTAGAGCACTCGGCTGTTAACCGAGCGGTCGTAGGTTCGAATCCTACCTGCGGAGCCATTGGAGAAGTACCCAAGTGGCTGAAGGGGACGGTTTGCTAAACCGTTAGGTCGTTCTTTTACGGCGCGCGGGTTCAAATCCCGCCTTCTCCGCCAGGAAGACAATGAATATGGCCCGTTGGTCAAGTGGTTAAGACACCGCCCTTTCACGGCGGTAACACGGGTTCGAATCCCGTACGGGTCATCCTTTGGAGTGCTCATTTTGTTCACTCCATTTTATTTCGGAGGATTAGCTCAGCTGGGAGAGCACTTGCCTTACAAGCAAGGGGTCGGCGGTTCGATCCCGTCATCCTCCACTCTTTTTGGTCCCGTGGTGTAGTGGTTAACATGCCTGCCTGTCACGCAGGAGATCGCGGGTTCGATCCCCGTCGGGACCGCCATTGTTTTGAAAATATTATATCAATGTCGGATAATTTCCCGAATTTCCTGACAGAAATTCTTGAAATTATCCTGCGGTGTTAACTCATGAAGCATATTCGTAGAAGTATTTCATGAAGTTATATCAATGGGCTATAGCCAAGCGGTAAGGCAACGGACTTTGACTCCGTGATGCGCTGGTTCGAATCCAGCTAGCCCAGCCATTGATGTAATGAGCAATTTTAGTTCAGTAGGTAGAGCACGATCGATTTAGCGTCTTTGAATAAGCAACAGCGTACCGCTCGAGCTTCTTCTTGATTAGTCATACTGAGAGCGGGACGTTGAAAAATGCTTGAGATTCGCTTTATGAAATGAGCCATTAGCTCAGTAGGTAGAGCATCTGACTTTTAATCAGAGGGTCGGAGGTTCGAGTCCTCCATGGCTCACCATGTATGCGGGTGTGGCGGAATTGGCAGACGCACCAGACTTAGGATCTGGCGCCTTTGGCGTGGGGGTTCAAGTCCCTCCACCCGCACCAGTCGGTCGGTTTTCTAACAATATGCGGTCGTGGCGGAATGGCAGACGCGCTAGGTTGAGGGCCTAGTGGGGGCAACCCCGTGGAGGTTCAAGTCCTCTCGGCCGCATCTAAAAAACTTGACTTTGATTGGTGAAATATGATATATTGGGAAGGTCGTTAAAAACGCGCCCGTAGCTCAATTGGATAGAGCATCTGACTACGGATCAGAAGGTTAGGGGTTCGAATCCTCTCGGGCGCGCCATGTTGAACGGGAAGTAGCTCAGCTTGGTAGAGCACATGGTTTGGGACCATGGGGTCGCAGGTTCGAATCCTGTCTTCCCGACCATCTCACTAGCGAATATGCGGGTGTAGTTTAGTGGTAAAACCTCAGCCACGAGCGACGCTTCGTCGAGTGATCTACGAGTTGCCTCGACGCATCCATCATCTTTGGATGTGCTCGTAGAGGAAGAGGCATGATTGAGCGAGATGAGTGTTGTTGGTTATTATAAAATTTAACGTGCGGGTGTAGTTTAGTGGTAAAACCTCAGCCTTCCAAGCTGATGTCGTGGGTTCGATTCCCATCACCCGCTTTGATGTTCCTTGAAAACTGAACGAAGCGAAAAGCGTACAGAAGCTAAGGATAACTTTTCTATGGAGAGTTTGATCCTGGCTCAGGACGAACGCTGGCGGCGTGCCTAATACATGCAAGTCGAGCGGACGATTCAAAAGCTTGCTTTTGGATCGTTAGCGGCGGACGGGTGAGTAACACGTGG
>NZ_JAHZOE010000026.1:0-32730 GCF_019448545.1 Anoxybacillus sp. ST4
GCGCACCTACGGACTGTTAGATATCAACAAAAATGAAAAAGTATGTGATGAATTTTGTCGAAAAATATTTTTTTGGCACCCCTAAGATGCCAAGAAACCTTGATATATCAACATTTTTAGAGGGAGGATGGACAATTGAAACAAATGAACATTGGTAACTCTAGCCTAACAGCTTCAGAAATTGTGCTAGGATGCATGCGAATTTCGGAAATGTCTGTTTCTGAGCTATCGCGGTATATAGACGAAGCGATTGAAGCAGGAATTACGATGTTTGACCATGCAGATATTTATGGAAAAGGACGTTGTGAAGAGCTGTTCGGTGAAGTGCTTGCTTCCCGCCCGCATTTGCGCGAACGAATCCGCATTCAAAGCAAATGTTCGATTCGTGATGGCTATTATGACTTATCAAAAGAACATATTTTGACATCCGTTGATGGCATATTGAAGCGACTTCAAACCGATTATTTAGACATGTTGCTTTTACACCGGCCGGATACGCTGATGGAGCCAGAAGAAGTAGCAGAGGCGTTTGATCGCTTACATGCAAGTGGAAAAGTCCGTCATTTCGGAGTGAGCAACTTCAATAGTATGCAAATCGAGCTATTGCAAGCATATGTCAACCAGCCGATTATCGCGAACCAAATGCAGTTCAGTATGATGCATGCGAATTTGGTGACAAGCGGCATTCAAGCGAATACGTTATTTGACGGCGCGATTAACCGTGACGGACATATTTTAGAATATTGCCGTCTCAAACATATTACGATACAGGCGTGGTCCCCGTTCCAATACGGCTTTTTTGAAGGAGTGTTTATTGACAACGAGAAATTTCCGGAAGTTAATGAAGTACTCGGACGGCTAGCGGAGGAAAAAGGAGTAAGCAAGTCAGCCATTGCCGTCGCTTGGATTTTGCGTCATCCAGCGAACATGCAAGTGATCGTTGGCACAACAAACTCCGCTCGTTTAAAAGACATTTGCCAAGCAAGTCATGTGCAACTCTCTCGACAAGAGTGGTACGAGATTTATCGTGCGGCAGGTCATCGGTTGCCGTAATGACGAAAACACTTTTTTGGCAGTTGCCGAAAAAGTGTTTTTATTTTTTATTCGAAAAAGTAGTGATTACGTTAGAGGGAGTGTCAGTATGATAATATGGAGTACTCTTCTTGGCAGAAAAAATGCTCACCATCCTTTAACAGATAAAGGGAGAGGTTTGCTGATTTTTACAATTTGCTATATATAAAATTGTTGAGGGGGTGCAAATGATTATTATTGTCATAAAAAAATTGTTTATGTTATATTATAAATCGTAATAATTACTATTATCGAGAGGTGATACAATGAACCCGTTTTTTATTATTGTTGGAGCTGGTTCAGCAGGAATTGGAATGGGAATTTTATTAAAACAGTTAGGTATAGAGAATTTTGGAATATTAGAGCGTGATTGCATTGGATCCTCATTCCGACAATGGCCAAAAGAAATGCGTTTTATTACTCCTTCGTTCGTTGGTCAGGGCTTTGGAGCACTAGATTTGAATGCTGTATCTCCTACTACCTCGCCCGCGTACACATTACAAAAGGAAAGACTAAGTGGAGAAGACTATGCTTTGTATTTAGATTTGTTGGCGGAACACTTTGATTTACCGATTCGCGAAGGTGTAAATGTCGAGCATGTTTTTTTGAAAAATGGACGATTCCAGTTAGAAACAAATGAAGGAAAGTATGAGTGTGACGCGATCATTTGGGCAACTGGCGAATATCAATTTCCAAACACTAGACCATTTCCAGGCGCAGAGTATGCATTGCACAATCGCTATGTGGATAGTTGGGGAAAGTTCAAAAAAGGCTGCCATTACATCATTATAGGAGGATATGAAAGTGGAATTGATGCAGCTGTAAATCTTGTTTCACTTGGAAATGAGGTAACAGTTATTTCGAAACATCAATTATTTGCACAAAAAGAGGCAGATCCAAGCGTTTCATTAGCACCGTATACGTGGGAGCGTTTAAGGGAGGCTCAAAAAACAAAACGACTACATTTCATAGAGGGAGTAGAAGTCGAAAAAATAGAAAAACAAAAATCAACTTATACATTATTTCTCTCAAACAACAAACAACTTCATACGAAACAACAACCCGTTCTAGCTACAGGTTTTCGTTCAGGTGCAGAGCAAATTTATTCGTTGTTTGAGTGGGGGGAAAACGGAAAGCCGAAGTTAACTGTAAATGATGAATCGACATTAGTTAACAATTTGTTTTTGATTGGCCCTAGTGTTGCGCATGAAAAAGCGATCTTTTGTTTTATATACAAATTTAGGCAAAGATTTGCAGTGGTGGCAAAACAGCTTGTTGATCGATTTCAACTTCCACATGACGAGGAAGTGTTTAGATACTATGAAAAGAATCAAATGTATTTAACCGACTTGTCTTGTTGTGAGGTGAAATGTGAGTGCTAGTTAAAAGTGCAAGGCGGAAACGATTATTACTTATCGGTCTAGAGTCTGTAGGTAAAACGACATTGTTTTCCCGTTGGACGTCATTTGGTGTAGGAGAGGAGATAAATGTAAGAGGCTCAACGTACTTATTACGTACCCACCCACTTGTTCATGATAGTGGGTGGGAAATTGTTGATACGCCTGGTGTTCGTTTAGGCGATGAGCTTGGGGCGCATATGTTGAAAAAAGAAATTGAAAAAGCCAACCACGTTATGTTAGTTATACGTGGAACACATTTTCAAGCTGAACTTAAACAATTACTCCAGCTTGTTGAAGTTGAACGATCAAACGTTTCAATTGCAGTAACATTTGTAGATAAAATGAGCGGCATAGCAAAGCAACGTTTAAAAGAAATACAAGAAAAAGAGGGACTCCCTCTTATATTGACAAATGGAAGAAAAGAGAATACTCATACATTTCCATCTCTTTTTTATACGCAGCGATTAACACTAAAGCAAATCAAAGACCTTTTATCACTTTCGCTTCCGTCGCACGAGCCAATTTCGCTATTATTTGAAAGACCATTTGTTGGTCCCGTTTTATCGTGCATGACACTTTTATCTACTTTTATGTTACCAATATACTTCGCTTATTTAGTAGGAGGTTGGGGGGAAAAATGGGTCGATAAATCTCTTTTGTTTGTAAAAGAGTGGCTCCAATACGCTCCGCAATGGTTAGAAACTTTACTCATCGGAGATTATGGGCTTCTTTCCCTCGGAATGTACTCTTTCGTTTGGGCATTTCCAGTTGTTATTTTCTTAACGTTTGTCACGGCTATTATTGATGATACAGGTATAAAGGATCGAATCGTGGATTCCCTTCATACTTATTTAAGAAAGATCGGTTTACATGGTGAAGACTTGATCCCGGTATTTACTGGATTTGGATGTAATGTAGTTGCTGTTCAGCAAAGTAGACTATGTCATGCGTGTACGAGAAAATCGTGCATATCACTTATTTCTTTCGCTTCTGCCTGCAGCTACCAACTTGGGGCGACAATTTCTGTGTTTCATGTAGCTCAAAAACCGTACTTATTCTTCCCTTATATAGTCGTTTTATTTGTTGTTGGTGCTATTCATACAAGAATATGGAATGGGGTAGTAACAACTCCACATCACTATGTACGACGCACATTTCTACAATGGCCTACATGGACGTCTGTACTATATCAGGTAAAAAGAAACGTTGTGCAATTTGTAACTCAAGCGATGCCTGTCTTTCTTTTTATTTGCTTAGTTGCGACGATCATTAATATGTTTGGATGGATGAATGTATTGGGCCAGTTGTTCACGTCTTTTGCGCATATATTTCATTTACCGAAAGAAGTAGCACCAACTATTTTTTTCTCAATTATTCGTAAAGATGCGATTCTTTTATTGAATGAAGGAAACGGTGCTTTGCTTTCTACACTTACGACAACACAACTATTTTTATCTGTATATATGGCGTCTACCCTTACAGTTTGTGCAGTTACATTTTGGACGATTGCGAAAGAATTAGAATTGAAAGCAGCGATACGTTTAACAACTCGACAATTCATTACTGCTATATCATCTTCTTTTTTGATTTCTTTGTTACTTTATATCGACGTCTATTAGTTTCAAAAGAAATGTTATACGAATCATTCTTGGGGAATTTTTCTAGCGCTTCTGTTTAGTGAAGAGGGTGCCATATTTTCATGGTATCGTGCTAAAATAAGGGGGGATTATTTTCATACTGGGGGACTGAACGATGACAACGACGACGAAGATTAAAACAGACATTGAAATTGCCCAAGAAACAAAATTAAAGCGCATTCAAGACATTGCCAGTGAACTTGATTTGTCGGAAGAAGAGCTTGAACCGTATGGGCATTATAAAGCAAAAATTTCCCTTCATGCACTAAAGCGGCTAGCGACGAAACAAGATGGTAAAGTCATCTTAGTGACGTCGATTAATCCAACGCCAGCGGGAGAGGGAAAATCGACGGTCACTGTTGGGCTTGGTCAAGCATTACATAAAATGGGTAAAAAAGTGATAATTGCGATGCGGGAACCTTCCCTTGGTCCGACGATGGGAATAAAAGGCGGCGCGACAGGTGGAGGGTATTCACAAGTGTTGCCGATGGAAGACATTAATTTGCACTTTACAGGAGATTTGCATGCGATTACGACCGCGAATAACGCCTTAGCTGCGCTCATTGACAACCATATTCACCAAGGAAATGAATTACGAATCGATACGCGCCGCATCGTTTGGAAGCGAGCGGTTGACTTAAACGACCGTGCGCTACGTAAAGTCGTGGTCGGATTAGGCGGACCGACGCAAGGCGTGCCACGCGAGGACGGATTCGATATTACCGTCGCCTCTGAAATCATGGCGGTGTTTTGCTTAGCAACCGATTTGCAAGATTTAAAAAGACGTTTAGCAAAAATGGTTGTGGCATATAACGTGGATCGTCAACCTGTGACAGTAGCTGATCTTGGCGTCGAAGGAGCGCTCACACTTTTACTAAAAGATGCACTAAAGCCGAATTTAGTCCAAACAGTAGAACATGTCCCGGCACTTGTGCACGGCGGCCCGTTTGCCAATATTGCTCACGGATGCAATAGCGTTATCGCAACAAAAATGGCGCAAAAACTCGGAGACTATGTTGTGACAGAGGCGGGATTTGGTGCCGATTTAGGTGCCGAGAAATTTTTACATATCAAAGCGCGCATGGCAGAAATTGAACCGAAAGCTGTTGTCATCGTCGCAACGATTCGGGCGCTAAAAATGCACGGCGGGGTAGGGAAACAACAACTAGCAAGCGAAAATGTCGAAGCATTAAAAAAAGGACTAGCCAATTTAGAAAAACATATTGAAACGATTCAAGCGTTTGGCTTGCCGTTTGTTGTTGCGATTAACCGTTTCCTGACTGATACAGAAAAGGAAATTCAAGCATTAACGGCATTTTGTGAGGAAAAAGGATATCCTGTATCGTTAACGGAAGTGTGGGAAAAAGGCGGAGATGGCGGAATTGATTTAGCTCGCAAAGTATTGGAAGCGATCGAAAATACAAAAAGCACGTACACCCCGTTATACGAATTAGATGAACCGATTACGGATAAAATTCAAAAAATCGCGCGCAATGTTTATGGTGCAAGCGACGTTTCTTTTTCCGACAAGGCGAAAAAGCAAATCGAACAATTTACATCGTTTGGGTGGGACAAGCTCCCGATTTGCATGGCAAAGACGCAATATTCGCTTTCCGATGACCCAACAAAACTTGGCCGCCCGACCGATTTCACGATTACAGTGCGCGAATTAAAACCGTCGATCGGCGCTGGATTTCTCGTCGCCTTAACAGGGGATGTCATGACGATGCCAGGGTTGCCAAAACAACCAGCAGCACTTCAGATGGATGTCGACGAACATGGAAACGCACGCGGACTTTTTTAAATGATCAATCAGGAGAACAAGCGTCTTATCAGTAAGATAGGGCGCTTTTTTTATAAACAGGCAAAAAAATTGAAAGATTGACAGAAGGTATTATAATGTAAATATTCAATGTGTTTTCTAGGGAGAGAGGAAGATGCAAGCAAGTGTTGAACAACGCACAAATATGCAAACAGTCGTTTATCCGATTTTAATTGCCATTAGTATTGGTCATTTATTGAATGATGCCATGCAAGCTGTGGTGCCAGCGCTATTTCCGATTTTAGAATCATCCATGCGCTTATCTTATACACAAATCGGTTGGATTGCATTTACGCTGAATATGACTTCGTCTATCCTACAGCCGGTTGTCGGATTGTTTTCCGATCGGTATCCATCGCCGAGCTTTTTGCCGTTTGGTATGGGGGCAAGCTTGCTAGGGATGGTTGGATTAGCGTTTGCACCTAATTTTTCCTTCGTCTTATTGTCCGTTTTATTCATTGGATTTGGTTCAGCTATATTTCATCCAGAAGGTTCGCGCGTCGTTTATTTTGCCGCTCGGGCGAGAAGGGGGTTCGCTCAATCCATTTATCAACTTGGCGGAAATACAGGCAACGCTCTTGCACCATTGTTTACAGCGCTCATTTTTGTTCCATTTGGTCAAAAGGGAGCAGTTTGGTTTGTCATTGTTGCGGCGCTTGGGATGGTTGTTTTATTTTGGGTGTCGAAGTGGTATGCTGTTCAATTGCATCAAGTGAACGAACGCCGAAAGGAAACGATGGAAGAAAAGAAACAAATAAGTCAAAAGATTATATTTGCGCTTATTCTCCTAGTTCTTTTAGTATTTGCACGTTCGTGGTATTATGCAGGAATTTCGAATTACTATCAGTTTTACTTAATGAAGTATTACGGAATTTCTATTCGTCAAGCGCAACTTTATTTGTTTGTTTTTATGATCGCAGGGGCAATCGGGACAGTTTTTGGAGGTCCGCTTGCTGATCGATTCGGGAGACGAAATTTAATTTTTGCATCCACGCTTGGTACAGCGCCGTTTGCACTTATTTTGCCATATGTGCCACTTCATTTTGTTTTGCCAATTGTTTTTGTTACAGGCTTTATTTTATCGTCTAGTTTTGCTACGTTTGTCGTCTATGCACAAGAATTGCTTCCAGGAAACGTTGGGATGGCTTCGGGATTAATTGTTGGTCTTGCGTTTGGAATGGGGGCGCTTGGAGCGGTTGCACTTGGCAAAATTGCTGATGTGTATACGTTAAAAGCACTTATGGTCATGTGTAGTTTCCTTCCCTTATTTGGTGTCTTGACATTTTGGCTACCTAAGGAAACGTAAGTATCGCTTGTGGCTATACAGATGCCCGTTCAATAAGGCGAACGGGCATTTTTTCTTTTTGGGACTGTGTAAAATGGTCATGCATTCGCATGTTAAAGTAATGAAAAAGCATATAGACATCAATCCGGCTTGCCCGTTTTTCTAGGCAAGTTGGCAACTATGGTAAGTCGATAAGCATAAATTGGCTATCTGCTTTTGCGGTAATATGCAATATTGGCGTATTTGTTATACGGGCGGCGTCACGACGGTGTAATATCGTTTCGTCGTTTAACGTAATCTCCCCCTCGATAACAAACAAATATATTCGACGTCCTTCTTGTTGTTGGAATGTAACGTGCTGGTTATTTTCTAGATTAGATAAATACATCGTTATGTCTTGATGAATGTAGGCAACTTCATTTCCTGCCTGTGTTTTCGAAACAATAGGCAATAAACGGTTCTTCATTTTTTGAATATCGTATGAAACTTGTTCATATGACGGGGTAAGGCCGCGTGCTTCAGGTAGAAACCAAAGTTGTAGAAGATTGACTTCTTCTGTAGTAGATGGATTCATTTCTGAATGTACAATGCCTGTTCCGGCTGTCATCCGTTGTACTTCACCGAATGAAATGATGCGATGATTGCCGAGATTATCGCGATGTTCAAGTTGTCCTTTTAGAACGACTGTAACAATTTCCATTTCTTGATGAGGGTGCGCTCCAAAACCACGTTGTGGCGCGATGATATCATCATTAAATACACGTAATGGACCAAAGTGCATATTGTTTCGATCAAAGTATTCAGCGAATGAAAAACTAAAATAGCTTTGTAGCCAACCGTGGTTTGATTGAAACCGTTTATGTGCAGGATATACGTGAATCATGGAACAATCTCCTTTCTTACTTTATGAGTGCATCGAGTGAATAGTCGCCTGCACCGATGAGCGCGATACCGATCACAACAACAATCAAAATAAAGTTGTACTCAAAGCCATTTTGAGTGACCCAAAATCCGTTCGGAGCGTGCACTTTTACGATAGCGACGACCATTGTAGCAGCGATCAACAAAGCTGCAAATGGGGTGAACAGCCCGAGGGCAAACAACAAT
The DNA here is from genome assembly GCF_019448545.1 of Anoxybacillus sp. ST4. Taxonomy (NCBI): domain Bacteria; kingdom Bacillati; phylum Bacillota; class Bacilli; order Caryophanales; family Anoxybacillaceae; genus Anoxybacillus; species Anoxybacillus sp. ST4. Next base: position 8,323 of record NZ_JAHZOE010000026.1, read on the forward strand.
CCCCCAACGAACTCCGCTAGGCCAGCAATGAGTGCCATTGTCACTCCCGGTTTTAACCCAATGGACTCAAGCCACCCACCTGTTCCTTTTAAGCCGTATCCCCCGAACCATCCAAACAACTTTTGAGCCCCATGACCGACAAACGTTAAACCAACAGCGAGACGAATAAGTAAAATACCAATGTGCATCATGATGATCTCTCCTTTCATATATCTTGATTTCAAGATAAAAGTTGTGCGATAGGCCTTTAGAAAGGCGACAATGAAAGACCTATCTTTTTGAGCAAGTGAATAGCTAATTCTTTTTCCTCTGTAGATAAAGATCGGAAAATATCCGACATTTTTTGGGCGTGTTGCGGAAAAATGTGATCCATTAGTGCTTTTCCTTCGTCAGTAATAACAGCGTACGTAATGCGCCGATCTTTTTCGCAACGTTGCCGGACAATATATCCTTTTTCTTCGAGTTTGTCGATGACATATGTCATACTTCCACTAGTGAGTAAAATTTTGTCACCGATTTGTTGAATCGGTTGTGCTCCTTTATGATACAACAAGTCGAGAACACCGAACTCTGTTGGGTTTAGTCCGTAACGTTGGATGTCATGCTTAACATGTTCGGATACGGCTTTATGTGCCCTAGAAAGAACAACGAATAGTTTTAACGATAATGTTTGCTCGTTTTGATTCATACGCATCAACCTTTATCTTGACTTCAAGATAATTATAAACTTACGAAAAGTAAGTTGTCAACGATTAATATGTCATCATTTGTTCAAAAAATTCCATCGTCAAGTGATTTGTAGCACAACTTGAATTTTATGTAAGACATTATGATAGATGTGAAGGAAAAATGAAAAGAGGTGGGAAAATGAAACAGTCACTATTTATTTTTTTACTTAGTGCCGTTATAGGCTTGGCGGGAGGATATACATATTTCTATTTTGTTACGAAGGGAGAAATTGAAAAAACGATTTCTTTGTTTCATAAAAAATATGGGCGATATGAAACAGCCCAGAAAATGATTCGTACGTATGGAGAGAAAAAGTTCTGGGACGACTGTTTTCGCTACTATAAACTTCGCCTGCTTGCGAACGACGTTTATAATGACTTGAAAGATGCAGTAAAAAAAGTGAATCCTGGTGCCAGCGACAACGAAATTCGCTATCTAGCGAAAAAAAAATACGAGGAATTGTTCCTTTCCCAAATTAATTCGTTACACATTGAACTATATACATGCACTTTAAAGTGATAACTTCTGTATGAACACCTTTTTACATGGTTATACTGCTCCTAAATACTCATGTGTAAAAGGAGCGGAAAGGACATGAAACGTCTTAAAATTACAAATGATCACGGCTGGACGCCTCGAACACTTCGGAAACAAGAACGGAAAATCAAAGATGCTTCCCTTCGCGTTCGGGTGACTGCCGTTCGCCTCGTCATGGAGGGGCATCTGGGCAAAGATGTCGCCAAAATGATCAATCTGTGCCGTCAATCCGTTGCCATCTACGTTGCACGTTTTAATGAAGGAGGGCTCGATCATTTACTCGATCGTCGGTTGCCACCTGGTCGCGTGCCTTTTCTCACGGAAGAACAACAACAAGAGATCAGACAACTCGTGTTAACCACCACCCCTGTGGATGTCGGCTGGGGCATTTCTTCGTCATGGAACACTCGCATATTACAATCTTACATCCAACAAACTTATGGCGTTTCGATGTCACGGGAAGGCATCCGAAAGTTATTGCATCGTCTTCGTTTGTCATGGACACGCCCGACCTATAAGCTCGTCAAAGGCGATTCGGTGCTTCAAGCAGCCTTTGAAAAAGAACTCGAGTTTATAAAAAAAAACTAATCACGGACGAAATCGTTCTTCTTCATGTCGATGAGACGCATGTTCGCGCATATCAAGCGCTTCGTACGACATGGGCAGAAGTAGGCAATCAAAAACAAGTGCCAAGCTACGGTCATCACGCCCATGTTTCCATTTTTGGTGCAGTCGACGTGCAACAAGGGGACGTCGTGTTTCATCGTGCTTCGTCTGCCAATGCCGAGACGTTTCTAGACTTTTTACATCTGTTGAAAGAGAAATATGCGAATCGATTCATCGTGCTTGTGTTGGACAACGCGCGTATTCATTATGCCAAGATGGTGCGAGCATTCCTTGATAGTCAAGAAGGTGCTACTTTTCACTTTATCTTTTTGCCACCGTATTCCCCACAGTTAAACCCTATTGAACGGCTATGGAAGTGGCTAAAAGATGAAGTCATTGCCAACGTCTTGCATAGAGATCAAAAAGACATCGCCCAGTCGATTACTCGGTTTGAACAATACGTCTTACAGCACCCAGATGAGGTGTTACGCCGCATCGGGTGTGCTGCGTGAATCAGAGGTTAAAATGTCAATTTGGATGTATATATATATATATTTCAAAAGGGGCTGTCCAATAAATAGTATTTAATTCCGAAATCGAAAAAAGCCCCAAAAGAATGCTGTAGCATCGACATTCTTTGGGGTTTATTTTTATTGAATTTTTAACTTAAATAATTTTTTATACTTATAGGAAGCCTAATTGTTTTAACGCTCCTTCACTCATTCGAGCTGGCGTCCATGGCGGATTCCATGTAATTTGCACATCGACATCTTTTATTCCTTTGAGATGCGTAAGCGCTCGTTTGACACCACCAACGATGGAATCGTGTAGCGGGCATCCAGGGGTGGTAAGTGTCATAACAATTGACACAATCCCATCATTTACTCGCAAATCATAAATTAGCCCTAAATCAACAACATTAATGCCTAACTCTGGATCGTATACGGTACGAAGTTGCTCCATGACTATCTCTTTTAATTCCAATTGCTTCTCCTCCCTTATTTCCACAATACGGAGATGATTGTTCCCGCCAACAAAAGAGAGAATGCAATCATTCCGCTTTGCGCGATATAAAATAACGGCAAGTTAGAAATAACAAGCGCTAGGATGACACCGATAAGACTAACGAGAAATAACCCGAAGGAAAAAACGATCCATTTTTCATTTATCATTTGTTTTAACGTCGGCACGTTTTCCTTGCCAATTTTTTTGCTGTAACGGTGTGTCCACCATAAAAATGGGACGATTTTGTATAAATAACCGATAATGCTTAAAATAATCCATCCAAAAAGATAACCATATATCATCACACCGAAGCTGGCTGTATTTCCTACTACCGCGAAAAGAAAAGCGATTGCGTGTAGACAGAGTGCGATAGCAATTGCGAATAGTGCAAATAAAAACGGACGATCTAATTTTTTCTTTACCCGCTTTCGCAAAATCGTGGTGATATGGTAGCTAAATAATGAGAACCCAAGAAACAACAACCCCATTCCACCGGCGAAAAGAGTAGAATGGTTCGTTAGAAAGCTGAAAAAGGTAATGGCGAGCCCCCAAACGTAAATAGTATACACATAGCGCGCAAGCGTCATCGAAAACCCATGCGCCAATGAGAACATTGGAACCATTTTGTAAGAGAAACCGATAATAAGTAGAGTAAACCACCCAGTAAGTCCGAATAACAGATGTGTTTTCAACATAAGCAAATGGTCTGCTATCTCGCTACCGCTAAAAAAATGAAACGAAAGCGCCATTCCTAAAACAACCGTCGCTAGCAAGCAAAAAAGTGCTGTACTGACGAACAGAGTCATCATATTTTTTATGGGTTGTTTTTTAAGTGTCATTACCATTTGAAGAAAAAAAAGAACAAAACCGAGCGTAAGCAATAGACCAGCGAAAAACACAAACTTCATTTTCCAAAGGAAACTAATCGAAAGAGCTAGAACGCCAAGTGTAGTAATAAAAAATTGCACGAAACCTAACGTTTCATTCCAGATCGGCGTTAGGAATACGACTGGAACGAGTTGGTACATCGCGCCCATCGCGACCATTAACGCCCAGCCTAGCACCGCTAGATGGATAGCCCCCCATACGGCTGGGATGCGGAACGCTCCTTGGACGAGCGATGTGCCTGAAAAAAGCAAAATCGCTTCTGAAGCGATGAACGCAACAACGCCAAATAAAATAAAACAAAACGGCAGACGAATATTTGTTTCATACGTTCGTTGTGTTGAAGGAAACATCGTCGTCATCCCTTCGTGATCGTAATTTCAAAGCTCCCATCCTCGCGCTCTTTCGTTTCATAGAGATAGCCAAGTTCGTCAAGTTGTTCGTATAAAAACATCGGGCGGCGGTCATTAATAATCGTTAACGTTTCTCCTTTAGGAAGCGTTTCTAGTGCCGCGAGCGTTCGCATCATCGGTTGTGGAGGTTCTAATCCACGATTATCTAAGATCATTGTCCTAACCCCCGTTTGACAAACGTCACTTTCCAATGTTTTTTGTCTAGCTGTTCCGACTCGTACGTAAACCCTTTTGCTTTCATGACAGCAAAAAGCGGAACAGGCTTAAACGTTGCATGTAAAATGAACGTATCGCCTGTCTCAAGTCCCTGAACAGCATCCATAATCTTTTGGAATGGTTCTAATTTTTTCTGCAAATCATCACGAACATCTAACTCCACGATTTTTCCCATCACGCCCACCCTTTCATCTTCTTTTCATTTTCTATGATAGTCATTTTCATTCACGAACGTTGTGATCTTGATCACAGGTTATAAAAGATCTCTTTTTCCAACTTTTCTGCATCAATTAAATAGTAGCCATTGTCATCAAGATCGATAAACCCCTTACGTTTCAAGTGGCTGAGCGTACGACTCATTGTTTCGCGCGATGTTCCAATCATATTGGCGAGTTCACGGTTGGTAAAATGTGTCGTTAAGCGATGATGGCGCCCTTGCAAGACCGCGTTTGTTCTCGAGAGCCGCAAGAGAAGCAAAATAATTTGTTCGTACGTATTATGGAGAATTTGTTCTTCTAAGCGATTTTGCAAGTCGATAATTTTTTCACCCATAACGCGGAATAATTTTATACATAGTTCTGGATAGGAAATAAGCGTCTGTTCAAAGTCAGCTATGGGAATGGAGATGAGTGTTGCTTCTTCCATCACTTCCGCATGAGCTGGATAGCTCCCTCGACGGAAAAAACCAGCGTGAGGGAACATCTCGCCCGTTTGTAAAATTGATACAATTTGCTCTTTTCCGCTTGCGTCTGTTTTATAAATTTTGATCGTCCCGGATTGAATAAAAAAAACTCGCTCTAGTGGATCGGCTTGCATAAAGACAAATGTCCGTGGTTTATAGATGCGCACTTGAGAAATCTTAACGATTGCTTCAAGTTCTTGATCAGATAATTCCCGAAAAAGCACGACATTTTTCAGCCTCGTTTTAATCCAATCACCCATCATATCGTCCGCTCCTTATAGAATTTCTAAGCAAGATTTTACGTTGTTTTCTATTGAAAAGCTGTGACAAGAATCATAACCTTTTGTGAATATGTGATAAAAATCATAACAAATGTTTGCGATACCCCACATAACATCTGTTTTTTAAGCGCTACAATTAGGAACGAAATGAACGAAAAAGGGCAGTATAAAAATGTGATAAAATTTATGATTTTTTTCCGGAATTCTGTATGATGAGGAGAACAGCAACGCCTAGAATTATTGTAGGTGGGATTGCCTCTTTGCGTTTTGATTGGATTGTTAGCCGATCCTTTTCGCAAAAAAAGGTATTAATTGTAAGAATGTTATTAACGACAGTTCTACCTCTTTGAGGCTGGTGATTGTTGAAGGGTAGTTTACCGCAAATTTATGAACACGGTTCATATGTTGGTATAGTTTTTATTTTTTCGTATATGGCCGTTTATGCGACTTGTGTATGTGTGAAATATTCCACTTTATTACTTGAATAGATGATATGTTGTATATTGTGGAATGGGGGAGAGAAAAACTATGGATGAGGTGCCCAAAGAGTATTTGGACACCCTATTTTATTTTTCATGATTATACACGCGTTATTATCAATTAATAAACAAATTTTCCAGACGATTTATCGTGTCCTTAAATATTATTCGGTAAGAATGCGTGGAAATAAAATATTATTTTCTAAATGAATGTGGGTAAACAAGTCATCTTCTAGTGCTTCGAGTCGATTATACACTAGACGATATGTTCCACAAGCATCGACAGGGGGGGTAAAGTCATTTGTGATCTCTCGTATGTTCTTTATCATATCCCCGGCATGTTCATGCTCAGCCATAAGCTCTTCGATTGCTCGTATCATCATTTGTCTATTTTCTTCTGTTGGATGTTTTTCAAATTGTATAATAAGTGGAAATACATCTTTTTCTTCTTTCATTAGGTGTTGTTCTAACTCGATTTTTAACTCATGGAACAGCTGGTGCACCTGAATTAGGTGCGGCTGTGTTGGGCCGTGAACACGCGCAACTTTTGTTACATAAGGGGTAAGCTTTGGTAGTTCTTCTAACAAAAATTGATGGTGCGTTTGAATAATATGCTCAATTAATTCTGTATGCGGAACATCAAGCCAGTTTTTTTCTACCTTTTCAAGTGACTTTTCATACATGGATTGGAGTTGTTGTAAAATAACATCTACCTCCAATTGTTTTTCAGTAAGTACGTCACACAAGGGGCGATTTCCACCACAACAAAAATCAATTTTATATGTCTTAAACAGATCACTTGCTTTTGGGAACAAAGCAACGATTTCACCAACAGTTGATTGTGCTGTAAATATCTTTTCCATGTTTTTTACCCTCCATCTCGAATTTTGCTTTTACAATGTAAGCATAACTGCTTTTAATTTATGAAGTTGTGATGTGCATCACACATTCGAGAAGATTTTGAACAATTCATGCCAGTTGTTTTTTGTAAAGAACGAATGTGATAGACGTCACAACTGTTTTGGACAATTTCCACTACAATAACAATTAGGAAATATGAGGAGGGAAAAGAATGAGATTATTGCAACGAATAAATGATATAAGACAGCTAGAAGAAGAAAAAAAGCAGTTAGAAGAGGAGTTAAAGGAAGTAAAACATAGGTTAAGAAAGCGGGAAGAGGCTTTTCAACGGTTCATTCAATATCTATATGACGAAATTTTAGCGACCATGCAACAACATGAGTTAGTTAATGGTCAACATAATGTACTAGAGAATCTTGTTGAAGAAATTAAAGGTAAATTTAATAGTGTGAATCAATTAAGTAAAGATTCTAGCAAAATTTCCGAAACATTGCTTGATAAAGGAACAGAATTGACAGCTTCAGCGATGGAAATGGTGCAATGTTCAGAGGAAGGGCTACAAATGGTTAATGAAGTAGAAAAGTTAATGCATCGCCTTGGTGATGAAATGGATGTAACATCGAATAAAATGGAAGGGCTAAACATAAGGTCAAAAGAGATAGAGGAAATAGTACAAGTTATCAAGGAGATTGCGAATCAAACGAATTTATTAGCACTAAATGCCTCTATTGAAGCAGCGAGGGCAGGTGAACATGGGAGGGGGTTCTCTGTTGTTGCTGCTGAAGTGCGTAAGTTGGCAGAAAGCACGGCGAAAAGCACAGAATCGATTACCATGTTAACACAGGTGGTTCAGCATGAAATCAAGCAATCGTTGCATCAAACTGAAACGATATCCGCTTTGATTCAATCTGCAATGAAACGGAGCGATCAAGCGTCGGAAAAATTAACAAATATTTTATTGATCATCCATGGAGTACAAAAACATATTGAGGATGTTTTACATGAGATACGAACACAACATAAATACTCGAAAGACGTCATGAAAAAGATTGAACAGTCAACATCTCTCTTTGTTGATGCAAGAAATATGATTATAAAACACATTGAAGATGCCCGTCTTGTAGACGAAAAACTGCAAAAAGGAATAGAACAATTACATAAATGGAAAGAAACGGTTTATTACCGCGACATGTACTTGACAAATGATTCGCGCTTCTGAACAAGAATGTGAGAGTATCATTGATTTGCTGATTGTTTCTCACAAACGTCAGTAGAGTGTGTTGTAAAAAATCAAGTACAACTTTTGGTGAAGGGCTAAAGAAGTTTAATAAATGAATAAATTTCCATATGCCGTCCCGATCGTTGCATACCATAGTATTTTGAGATTTTTCCATAAATTAGATAATGATAGATTGCTAAATCCCTGCTAGTCTTATAAGCGAGCAACGGACTAGGAGGGATAATATGAGGAAATTGCTAGCACTTGCTTCTGTCTTTGTAGCAGCTTTTTGTTTTTCAACAACTGAAGTAGCTGCACAAACGACAGTTCATTATGTAAAACAAGGGGAAACGTTTTGGACGATTGCAAAAAGTTACAATGTTTCATTGCTAGAGCTTCAACGAATCAATCAAAAACAATCCGATATTTTATTCGTTGGTGAAGCGTTGCGTATTCCGCAACCTATTTCTCAAGCCGATAAAGATTTGTTAGCTCGCCTCGTTCATGCGGAAGCAAAAGGAGAGCCGTTTGCAGGAAAGGTGGCGGTTGCTACAGTCGTGTTGAATCGTGTCGACCATCCGAATTTTCCAAATACAATTCGCCAAGTCATTTATGAGCGTTCAGGGGGATATTATGCGTTCACTCCTGTACAAAACGGCGAGATTAACAAACCAGCGGATCGAGAAGCATATCGAGCGGTTGAAGAAGCCATTGCTTTTCGCGGTTTAGGAAGTGGTTCATTGTACTTTTACAATCCAAAGACGGCGAAAAGCGAATGGATCCGCTCGCGCCAAGTGACAGTTGTGATTGGAAACCATGTATTTGCGAAATAGTATTTCTCCATGCGTAGAGGTATGATGACGGAAAAAGGTGTCCCGAAAGCTTTTGGGACACCTTTCTATTTTTTATTTTCTTTCAAACGTCCTTCGCGCTTTGCTGCTTCACGCAGTAGAAATTCGATATGAGCATTCACGCTTCGAAATTCATCTTGTGCCCAACGTTCGATGATTTCATACAATTTTGGATCGATTCGTAGCGGAAAGTTTTTTTTCTTTGTCATTTCGTATTCACCGTTAGTATAACGTTCCGGCGTTGATGACTGGTTGGGCTCCACGATCAGAAATAATTGCCACCATCAAATTGTTAACCATATTTGCTTTCCTTTCCTCATCTAACTGCAAATGGGCTTCTTGATCTAGCTGTTCAATCGCCATTTTTGCCATTGAAACTGCTCCCTCAACAATTTTTTTTCGTGCTGCTAGGATGGCCGTAGCTTGCTGACGTTGTAACATGGCGCTTGCAATTTCTGTAGAGTACGCTAAGTGTGTTAAACGTGCTTCAACGACTTCAACACCAGCTACATTTAGACGTTCTTGTAATTCTTTTGCTAATACTTCTGAGACGACGTCGGCGTTTCCACGTAGCGAGATGTTTTCGTTTTCAAATGTGTCATACGGATATTTTGTTGCGACGTGACGAATGGCTGTCTCACTCTGAATTTCGACAAATTGCTCGTAGTTATCTACATCAAATATGGCTTTCGCTGAATCAATCACTTTAAAAACGACGACCGCTGCAATTTCAATTGGATTCCCTTCAACGTCATTCACTTTTAATTTGGCGCTGTTGAAGTTGCGAACACGTAATGAAACGGTTTTGCGAACGCTAAGTGGAATAGTCAAAAATAAACCGCTATCACGAATAGTACCGACATACTTTCCGAAAAAGATGACGACTTTTGCTTGATTAGGTTGCACCATAGTCATGCCTGTCATTAAATAAGAAGGCGAAAAAAGCAAGGAAAAGTGGAAGGATAAGTTCCATCTCCATAAAAAAACGCCACATAGCACCTGCAAGTAATGTGATGATAAGAAACAAAGCGAAAAAACCATTCATATACCAAGCTTTCATTTCTTTCATATTTCTTCCTCCTAACATCATAAAGATATTTTAATGATATCACTTTTTGAATTATATGTAAATATCTCTTTATTGACTATTGAGTCAAACTGTTGTATTATGGAATTGACTTATCGGTCAATAAAGTATAACGCCAAGGGGGGCGAAACGATGGGCATTGTTGATGTCAAACAGCTAACAAAAAGGTATAAAAACAATCGAGGAATTGAAGGGGTAACATTCTCTATTAAGGAAGGGGAAATTTTTGGGTTTATCGGACCGAACGGAGCAGGAAAAAGTACGACGATTCGTACGTTACTAAACTTTATTTATCCGACGAGCGGCAGTGCGACGATTTTCGGAAAAGATATTGTAAAAGATGCGAAAGAAATCCGCCGTCATGTTGGCTACTTACCTTCTGAAGTGCATTATTATGATGATATGAAAGTGATCGACTTATTGCTTTATTCGGCATCATTTTATAACGTGACGGATCGACGATTGAAACAGCTGGCTGAGCGTCTTGATTTAGACGTTCATAAAAAAATTGAAGATTTATCATTTGGAAATCGAAAAAAAGTGGGGATCGTTCAAGCGTTGTTGCACGAACCGAAACTGCTTATTTTAGATGAGCCAACAGGTGGATTAGATCCGCTTATGCAGCATACGTTTTTTGAGCTTCTTTTAGAAGAACGGAAAAAAGGTGTAACGATTTTCTTCTCCTCGCACATTTTATCAGAAGTGCAAAAGCTTTGTGATCGTGTAGCGATTATTAAAGAAGGCAAGCTTATTCAAGTGGAGACGATCGAACACTTAACGAAAAACCAGCTGAAACACGTGACGATCGTGCTCGAGGAAGGACAATATGCGACATTTGATTTAGAGGGAGTTGTAAAAAAAGAAGTCAGCGGTAATGAAGTGATGATGTTATACAGAGGGGATATGAACGAACTAATAGCCGAGTTGCACAATTTACGCATTAAAGATGTGTCGATGAGCGAACCGTCTCTTGAAGATGTGTTTATGCACTATTACGAAAAGTGAGGGGATAGATGATGTTTAAACGGGAATGGAAACGAAACGCAAAATCTTTAGTTATTTGGACTGTTGTGCTTAGCGGACTTATACTGTTGACGCTAAGTATTTTCCCACAGTTCGCGGAGCAACAAAAAGAAGTAACGAAGCTGCTTCAATCGTTGCCACCAGCCATGATTAAAGCATTTGGAATGGATCAATTGAGCATTGGTGATTTGACAGGGTATTACGGTGTGCGTGTGTATGCGATGACGACGTTGCTTGGCAGTGTTTACGCAGCTATGTTAGCCGCAAATATTGTCGCGAAAGAGGAAAACGATAAAACGATTGAATTTTTACTTGCTAAACCAGTCACAAGAAGTGAGGTTTTGACAAGTAAAGGACTTGTTGTCGTTGTAAATATTATTATCATAAATACGGTTTCCTTCCTTGTTAGTTTAGTCGGCTTCCAGATCGCTAAAGAATATGACGTTTCGTTAAAAGCTATTTATTTACTGACAGTAGCAACGATATTTCTTCACGTTACGTTCGCGGCTGTGGCATTTTTGTTATCAGCGATGATGCGTAAAACGAGAAATGCGTCATCGTTTGCCCTTGGGCTTGTTTTCGTCACTTATTTTATGAGCATGATGTCAAGCATTTCTGAAGATTTATCTTTTTTGAAATACTTTAGCCCGTTTAAATATGTTGATGCAGCACCGATCATTTATGAGTTGCAACTCGATGTACTATACGTTAGTTTAATGATAGCGATCATTAGTGTAAGCATCGTTTTAGCATACATTATTTACAAAAAGAAAGATATTGTGGCATAGGTTAGGTGATTCGGTTGTACGAAGCGTTTGAAAGGCAACAAGAAGACAAAAAAAAGCTTATTATCCGTACGGCTATCGAAGAATTTGTGCAAAACGGGTATGAACATGCGTCAACAGACGTCATTACAAGCCGCGCCGGGATATCGAAAGGATTGCTTTTTCATTATTTCAAAAGCAAAAAAAATTTATATTTATATGTCGTATATTATGCGCGGGAGTTGTTGACTGAGAAGGTTATGGAAGCCGTTAATGAAATACGGTGTGATGATTTTTTTGAGCGAATGAAACAAATTGTGCTTATCAAACAACGAGTATTTATGCAACATCCAAACGAAGCGCAACTTGTCATGGATGCGGTGACAAAACCGCCAAAAGCGGTGCAAAAAGAAATAGAGCAACTGCTTGCGAAACATAACGAAACGTATGGCGAAGAGTTTTTACTGCAACATGTCTTTTTAAAACAGTTGCTGCAAAATGGACCATTACGTGAACATATATGTGTCGATACAGTCGTCCGCATGACGATGATGATCGTTGATCAAATATCGAATAAATACTTGCAATTATATCGAAGCCATTCATTTGACCTTGTTCAACAAGGGAATATGCTGATCAATGAGCTTGAAGATTATATGAATATCATCAAATATGGGGTGTATCGTTCATAAGGCGGGGGAAACCCCGCTTTTTGAATTGTCAGAAAATGATTGAAAATATGTTGCCTATTATGGTATCATTTTCTTAGAAATTTATGAAACATTGTTTCATAATACGCAACAAAAGGAAGGGGAATGATGATGGGGGAATATGTGAAAATAGGTCGTCTACAGGTAGCTGATATTTTTTATGATTTTATGACAAATGAAGTGTTGCCGAATAGTGGGATAGATACAAATAAGTTTTGGGGCGATTTTGAACAGCTTATCGTCGAATTAACGCCGAAAAATAAAGCGTTGCTTGCGAAGCGCGATGAATTACAAGAAAAGATCAATGAATGGCATAAGCAACATCGTGGACGGTTTGATTTTGAACAATATAAATCATTTTTACAAGAAATCGGTTACCTAGAGCCGGAAGTCGAAGATTTTGAAATTACGACAGAACGCGTCGATGATGAAATTGCTAAACAAGCAGGTCCACAGCTCGTTGTTCCGATTACAAACGCGCGTTATGCGCTAAATGCAGCTAATGCCCGATGGGGAAGTTTGTATGACGCTTTATATGGTACAGATGTGATTAGTGAAGAAGATGGGGCTGAGCGTGGAAAAGGATACAATCCGATACGTGGGGAAAAGGTCATCGCTTACGTTCGTGCCTTTCTAGATGAAGCAGTACCACTCCGCGGATATTCGCACAAAGATGCCGTTCAATACGCCGTTGTAAACGGTGTGCTAACTGTGACAACGAGAGATGGACAAACAACAACGTTGCGAGATGGGCAAAAATTTGTTGGGTATCAAGGTTCACCAGAGCAACCGTCTGCGATTTTATTGAAAAACAACGGTCTACATATTGAAATACAAATTGATCGTACTCACCCGATTGGACAGACGGATGCAGCAGGTATTAAGGACGTTTATTTAGAAGCCGCGTTAACAACAATTATGGATTGCGAAGATTCTGTTGCGGCAGTCGATGCGGAAGATAAAGTACTTGTATATCGCAACTTACTCGGTTTAGTTCGTGGTGACTTAACAGCGAGCTTTACAAAAGGAAACAAAACCGTTACACGCGAGCTAAATCCAGATCGTGTATATACAACACCAAGTGGCGAGACGCTCACATTGCCAGGACGGTCGCTTATGTTTGTGCGCAACGTTGGGCACTTAATGACGAACAATACGATTTTATTTGAAAATGGAGAAGAAGTGTACGAAGGTATTTTAGATGCGGTCGTAACGACTTTAATTATGAAACATTCGCTTCTCGGCAATGGGAAGTATGTTAATTCGAGAAAAGGTTCGATCTACATTGTAAAGCCGAAAATGCACGGTTCAGAAGAAGTAGCATTCGCAGATGAATTGTTTGATCGTGTGGAAGATATGCTCGGCCTTGAACGGAATACAATTAAAATTGGTGTAATGGACGAAGAACGACGGACAACATTGAATTTGAAAAATTGTATTTATCGAGTAAGGGATCGAATCATCTTCATTAACACAGGCTTTTTAGATCGTACAGGCGACGAAATTCACACATCAATGGAAGCAGGACCGATGATTCGAAAAAATGAAATGAAATCGTCCGTATGGTTACAAAGTTATGAAAAATCGAACGTAGCGATTGGATTACTAACTGGTTTTCAAGGTCGTGCCCAAATTGGTAAAGGAATGTGGGCGATGCCTGATATGATGGCGGAAATGTTGAAGCAAAAAATTGCTCATCCGCAAGCTGGGGCAAATACAGCTTGGGTTCCGTCACCTACAGCGGCGACGTTACATGCGCTTCATTATCATCAAGTAGATGTGTTTACGGTGCAAGACGAGTTGAAAAAACGTGTCAAAAACTATTGTGACGATATTTTACAAATTCCTGTCGCTAGCAACCCACAATGGACGCCTGAGGAAATTCAACAAGAGTTAGATAATAATGCACAAGGTATTCTTGGTTACGTCGTTCGTTGGATCGACCAAGGGATTGGATGTTCAAAAGTACCCGATATTCATAACATTGGTTTAATGGAAGACCGTGCAACGCTTCGTATTTCGAGCCAACATATTGCCAACTGGTTACATCATGGTATTTGTACGAAAGAGCAAGTACTTGAAACGTTGAAGCGAATGGCGAAAGTTGTCGATGAACAAAATGCGGACGATCCAGCTTATCGACCGATGTCGGTTGATTATGACAACTCAGTTGCCTTCCAAGCAGCGTGCGACCTCGTTTTTAAAGGGTACGAACAGCCAAACGGCTATACGGAGCCGATTTTACATCGTCGTCGTTTAGAAGCGAAGGCAAAGTATGCACATGTGAAACAATGATAATACAGAGGGCATTCGATGCGAATGCCCTTATTACGTGCTAAAGGTGGGAGCATCATGGAAAAAGATTCATTTGTCAAGTCAGTTAGTAGGGCATTAAAAATTATGGATATTTTAAGCAACTATCGTCATGGAATTGGTGTAACGGAAATTGCTAAACAAATCGGTATTCATAAAAGTTCCGTTCATCGGTTACTATCGACACTTGCTGAACACGGATACGTTGAACAAGATGGAGAAACAGAGCGATACAAGCTCGGTTATAAGCTGTTGGAAATGAGCTCGAAGTTGTTAGAATCGATCGATTTACGAAAAGAAGCAAAACCGTATTTACGCGAGCTTGAACAAATAACGAACGAAGTTGTTCACCTTGTCGTGTACGATCAAGGGGAGGTCATTTACATTGAAAAGTTAGACGGGAATGAAACATTACGCATGCATTCAAAAGTCGGAAAGCGAGCACCGATGCATTGCACAGCCGTCGGTAAGGCGATTTTAGCACATTTGCCCAAGCATGTTGTAATGGACATTTTAAAAAGAAAAGGATTACCGCCACATACTGATTATACGATTACAGATCAACGTATGTTTCTCCGCGAGTTAGAGCGTGTTTGTGAAGCCGGTTATGCGCTTGATTTAGAGGAAAACGAGTACGGTATTCGTTGTATAGCTGTGCCTATTTTTGATCACACAAAGCAAGTTGTTGCAGCGGTCAGTGTGTCTGGGCCGACGATTCGTATGACGGATGAACGACTAGAACAACTTCACATACAAATGAAAGCGATTGGCAAACAAATTTCTGAGCGGCTTGGGTATATTGATAAATGATGTATACGTGCGGTCTCCAACCATAGTATAATGGTAAAAAGGCGAAGTTTAAGGAGGCCGTTATATGGCGCAACGCATTGTGAAAACAACATATTTGTTAGGGCTTTTGTTCCTCACTGCCGCGTTCGTTTATTTTTTCGCTTCGAATTGGCCTGAACTTGGACGATTGACGAAAGTTAGTATTGCAGCTGGCTTTATGGTTTTATTTTATGTTATGAGCGCGACTGTTTTTCGCTATCATTTATTAAGCAGATGGTTGTTTATTTTCGGAGCCATTACATTTGGTATTTGTGTTGCGTTAATCGGGCAAGTGTATAACTCACATGCTGATAGCTTTTTATTGTTTTTTGTTTGGCTTATTCCTACTTCTATTTTTGCTTGGCTTGCTCGCGACCGATTTCTTGTTGTGTTTAGCCTCGGATTGCTTCAACTAACGTTTTGGTTTTACTACTTTCCTTCTTCGTATCACATTGAAAGGGGAGAATGGACGTCATTTTTCATTTTATTGCTTTTTGTGATCATCAATGGCATCGTTGCATCGTTCAGTCGTCCATCTCTACTTTCTATTCTCGCTTATATGGCGATGCATAGTTGGCTGTTTGTTATCTTCATACAAGGAATATCATTTGAGCAATTTCGCTTTTGGCCATACGTGTATACCATCCTTTTCGTATTGTTTTTGTTATATGTAAAAAAACAGCCATATTTTATATGCACGGTATTGTTTACAGGTATGTTTGGGATCATTCAATATTTTCGGTTTGTTGAGCAGTATTTTGGTGGGAATGGGTATATATTCGGTCTTGTGCTAGCTGTCATCATCGTCTATATCGGTATTTACGGATTGCGATGGATGAAAAAACGTAGTAATGGAAAGGTAGAGAAATTTTTTATCGTTGCTTTTCAAATCATTGTCACCGTCGTTGCATCGATGATTGCTGTTGGAAGTATTATGCAGCTTCTTTCGTTTTGGTTCGATGCGTTTTCACCGTATGTATTGCTAAGCATATGTATTTTGCTATTTGTTACACCCGCATTATTATGGAAAAGACAAAATGATGTTGTTCGTTACACATTGCTTGCGATTGGATATATACTTGGGGCGTTTAGTGTGACTGAGGTTTCCTTGATTGTGATGAGTGCATATGTCGCTGTCTTGTTTCTTATTTCATGGCGTATGCCAGCAGGTGTACGAACGATGACAAATATCGCTGCATCCATTTATGTCGCTATGATGATGCTTGATGAATGGAGCGACATCCGTCTCACATTATTGACTGTATTTGTTTTTTATAGCGTCATCTATTGGTTCGCCAAACATATGTATGAGCGTTTTGTGTTTCTCGTTTTTTCGTTTACTTCACTCCTTCTATTGACAAGTGCAGATATTTTTTCTATAGATTGGATGTATGTCGGATGGAATATTGCATTTCTTTGTGCAGCCTCGTTCGTTCTTTTATTTCGTACAAATGAATATGAGCGCTCAATTGCTTGGGTGTATATGTGTTTGTTTCTCATATTAAAGTATTATGAATGGATATGGGATTTACTTCATAAATCGTTCACATTGGCTATTGTTGGTTTATGTTTGTTTACATTCGCTACATTTGTACAAAAAAGAAAAGCGATTTCGTTTTCCGTCCGTGAACAAAAATGGTTACCCCTTTTGGTCGTCATCACCTTACAAGTTGTATTTATCGCGTATGTGACATTTGATAAGGAACGACATATTCGGCATGGCGAGCAAATCAAATTGCAGCTTGAGCCCATCGATCCACGTTCACTTATTCAAGGAGATTATGTTCGTCTTCAATACGATATTTCAACAATTGAAGGGGTTGATGAATGGGGCAAAGTTCAAGTCATTTTACGAAAAGACGATACGGGGGTTCATCGATTTGTCGGTATTTATTCGGTTAATGGAAAGAAGCGCAATCCGCATTTGTACCGCGAGAGCGATGTGTTAGTGAATGGGAATATATATGGAAACACGATCATTTACGGAATTGAAACGTACTTTGTTCCGGAGAAGACAGGATTAAATATACAGCAACGTGCCCGCTTTGCGTATGTACGCGTCAGCCAATCAGGCGATGCGTTGTTAGAGAAAATTGTTGAGCAGTGAGAAGACCCGCCGCCTCACACCGAGACGGCGGGTTTCTTATTTCCCGATAAACATTTGTGTCCAATAATTTCCGTTTCCGTCAAATCCGACGCCAATATGTGTGAAATTGCGATTTAAAATGTTCGCTCGATGTCCTGCGCTATTCATCCATGCATTGACAACCTCTTGGGGTGTTCGCTGCCCTTTCGCAATGTTTTCCCCAGCTGTTCGATAAGAAACGCCAAAATCGCGCATCATATCAAACGGAGATCCGTATGTTGGACTTGTGTGCGAGAAATAATTATTTTTTTGCATGTCTTCTGATTTTTTCTGGGCAACAGAACTAAGTTGAGCGTCAGCGCGTAAAGCTGGCAGTCCTGCCCGCGCCCGTTCTTTATTTGTTAAGTCAATAACTTGTTGGGCATATTGACTAATATTTGTAGTCGGCGTTGTTTGTCTTGTCTGTTGCTGTGTTTGTTGTTGTGTTTGTCTGTTCGGTTGTGTTGGTGTTATTTGATTTGGACGTTGATACGCATTTGGTGCTTGCGTATAAGGTCTTGGTTGCATATACATTCTTTGTTGTTCGGTTAGTGATCGCCAATTTGTTGCGTCTTTCGGATCAATTGGAACAAATTTATAGCGAGCTTCTTGAATCAATATCGCTTTTGTATGCGGATATTGATTGCTCGATAGCGTTGTATGCAAAGCAGAAATGTTTGAACGGTTATTCATATCCATTGCGTTGTTACAACCGACAATGGTCAACAAACTTAAAGCAACAATGGATTTCGTCAGTTTCGTTATCATTTGTTCATCCCTCCTTAGCATGTATCATCCTCATGCATCATTAGTTTTTACAGCAATGAGACAAACTAAAGATGGGAATGGTTGAGAAATGTTTTTTCCTCTTTCTGTTTTTTAAAAATGACAAGATTGTGACAGACAAAATGATGTTTACTTTACATTGAACACAATCTGTAAGCGCTTTAATATTAAGCTATAGCAAGACAAAAATGAAAACGAGGAGGAGAGAACATGGAAAATCAAACAGGTTTTCGTGTTAAAGTGCAACGTTTTGGCAGTTATTTAAGCGGAATGATTATGCCAAACATCGGAGCATTTATTGCGTGGGGAATTATTACCGCGTTATTTATCCCAACAGGTTGGTGGCCAAGTGAAACATTCGCTAAATTAGTTGGACCGATGATTACGTATTTATTGCCATTATTAATTGGTTATACAGGCGGAAAAATGATTTACGATGTTCGCGGTGGAGTCGTCGGTGCAACGGCAACAATGGGGGTTATTGTCGGTTCAGACATCCCGATGTTTTTAGGTGCAATGATCATGGGTCCGCTTGGTGGATATGCGATCAAACAGTTTGACAAGCTCGTTCATGGAAAAGTCAAACAAGGTTTTGAAATGTTAGTCAATAACTTTTCAGCAGGTATTATTGGTGGATTGCTCACATTAGTCGCTTTTAAAGGAATTGGACCTGTCGTTTTAGGACTAAACAAAACATTGGCAGCAGGTGTAGAGGCGATTGTTAACGCGAAATTATTGCCTTTAGCAAACATCTTTATTGAACCAGCAAAAGTATTGTTTTTAAACAATGCGATTAATCATGGTATTTTAAGTCCTCTTGGTATTGAGCAAGCGGCGAAAACAGGGAAATCGATTTTATTCTTGCTTGAAACAAACCCAGGTCCAGGTCTCGGTATTTTACTTGCTTACTGGTTGTTTGGAAAGGGAATGGCGAAACAATCAGCGCCAGGTGCTGTGATCATTCATTTCCTCGGAGGAATTCACGAAATTTACTTCCCATATATTTTAATGCGTCCAGTATTAATTTTGGCGGCAATTGCCGGCGGTGTGAGCGGAGTATTTACATTCACATTATTTAATGCGGGTCTTGTCGCAGTTCCATCACCAGGAAGTATTTTCGCATTACTCGCTATGACACCGCGTGGTCATTATGTAGGTGTTCTTGCTGGTGTGATCGTTGCTGCTACTGTTTCTTTCTTAGTGGCATCATTCTTCTTGAAAACATCAAAACAAGAAGAAGGGGATTTAGAACAAGCAACAGAGCAAATGCAACAATTAAAAGGAAAGAAAAGCAGCGTTGCTTCAGTATTAAGCTCTACAGCACCAAAACAAGTAAAGAAAATTGTTTTTGCTTGTGATGCAGGGATGGGATCGAGTGCAATGGGTGCTTCGATTATGAGAAATAAAGTACAAAAAGCAGGTCTCGATATTGAGGTAACAAATACAGCTATTAACCAGTTACCGGGTGATGCGGACGTTGTGATTACACACCAAAACTTAACAGATCGCGCAAAAGAGAAGCTACCGAATGCGTATCACGTATCTGTAGAAAACTTCTTAAATAGTCCAAAATACGATGAGTTAATCGAAATGTTAAAAAGTGAATAACAAATAAACAAAAAGGTAAGTGACCAGCTTACCTTTTTGTTTCATATTTAAAAAATGTCAACATTCCGTACGACGAAAAAGTACTTTCTATTTGTTGTGATACAAAAAAATTAGCGATAAAATTTTCTTGAAAAAACATATACTTTTTAAAATTTGTCAACAATCGTTGCTGGCCAAGGAGGTGGGTGTATGTATATATCAGCAAGAGAAAGAAAAATATTGGATCTTTTATTGTTGCATCCAAAAGGAGTTACAGTAGGAGAAATAGCTAAGCAATTAGATGTTAGTGAACGAACAGTTCATCGCGATTTAAAAGGTGTTGAACAAGTCATTGAAGCGTACGACTTACAACTAATCAAAAAAGCAGGTGTTGGAATTCAAATTGTCGGTGACGAAGACAAAAAGCATCAATTGCAAATGTATTTGTTCCGTTTATCACATACGGAATATACGCCAGAAGAGCGGCAAACGATGATTTTAATTGCTTTATTAGAGTCAGGAGAGCCGGTGAAATTAATCTCTCTTGCCAACGATTTAAACGTCACTGTCGCCACCATCAGCAACGATTTAGACAAAATTGAAGAAAAAGTGAAAAAACATAGTCTTTCCCTCGTTCGAAAAAGAGGGTATGGAGTAGAAATTTGCGGCTCTGAGGCGGCAAAGCGTAAAATGATGAGCGAACTGTTATTTGATCATTTTGATGAGTCACACTTTTTTTCACTCATGAAAGAATCTATACAAAAAAAATCAACCGATCTTGTAAATACGGTAACCGAGAAACTGCTTGGATTTGTCGATAAGAAAAAATTATTCATGATTGAGCAGGAAATTGAAGCGATGAAAGATGATCTCCCATTCACCATTGCCGATAGTTCGTATATCGCGCTCGTCATTCATCTGGCGCTAGCAATTGAGCGCATTATGCAGGGAGAAGCTATTCATTTTGATGCTCAACATTTGCAGACAATTCGTGCTACAAAAGAATACGAGACAGCAGAAAAAATCGCTAAAAGGTTAGGGGATATATTCCATATTGTTATCCCTAACGAAGAAATTGGCTATATTACGATGCATTTAATGGGGGCAAAGTTACGAGCCCGTCGCGGATATATGCTAGAGGAAGCAAGTTTGGAAATTGCGATGAAGGTGCAGGAGCTTATTCGTTTCGTGAGCGATGAAATAGGTGTTGATTTCACAGATGACTATCCACTATATGAAGATCTAGTCGTTCATTTAAAACCAGCTTTATATCGCATTCAACATCATATGGGAATTACGAATCCATTGCTTCATAAAATTATGCAAGATTATAGTGAGTTATTTGATGTTGTTGAACGGGGTGTGGGTCATGTATTCCCGCATATGACGGTACCGAGAGAAGAAGTCGGATATTTAGTGCTTCATTTTGCATCAGCACTACTACGTGATAAGCAAGGAGTTCGTGCGCTTGTCATTTGTTCAAGTGGAATTGGGACGGCAAAAATATTAGCTACTCGTTTAAAAAAAGAAATACCAGATATCTCCCATATTGAACAAAAATCATTTTTCGATGTTCGGTACATGGATGTCAACGAATATGATCTTATTGTATCAACGGTTCCGATTCATACGTCCCGCCCATATTTTCTTGTAAACCCGATGTTGTCGGAAGAGGAAGTTGCTTCGATACGGCAATTTTTAAAAAAGAAAATGTTTTCTTCTCGCGCACAAAAAGCAACTCCGACGAAAAGGGGCATCGAAAAAATTCGTTCGATTCAAGTTGTAAGCGAAACGATTGTTCAATTGCTAAATGGCTTTTCTATGAGGGAGTTATTCTCTTGCACACTACAAGACGCGTTAATAGATGCGTGTACACAACTTGAGCAACATGGTGTCATTCGTACAAAAGGGCTAGTTGTCGAAGAATTGTTGCGGCGGGAACAAGCTGGTGGATTAGGAATTCCGAATACGTCTTTAGCGTTATATCACGCGCGAAGCGAAGCGGTGTTGTTGCCGTCATTTACGATATATACACTTACACATCCGCAAACGGTGATCGGTATGGATCAGCGGCCGATGCAAATGGATCGTCTGCTGCTGTTACTAGCGCCAAAAGATGCGCAGGACGGTATGTTACAAGTTCTCAGTCATGTCAGTTCGCTCATTATTAAAGACGGAGAAAGTATGGAATTATTTTCAAAAGGGAATAAAGAACAAATTCATACATTTTTAAGTACACAGTTAGAAAAATTTTTTTACGAACAACTTCAACAGCATAAGGAGTGAATCATAATGGCAGTTCTAGCAAAAGAAAACATCGTACTAGGTGCAAAAGTGAAAACGAAAGAAGAAGCGATCCGATTAGCGGGACGTGTTTTAGTTGAACGAGGATATGTAGAGGAATTTTATATTGATAAAATGTTTGAGCGAGAGGCGCTAACATCAACATATATGGGCAATTTTGTGGCGATTCCGCACGGTACAGAAGACGCAAAAAAACTCGTGAAACAGGCAGGTTTGTCAATCGTTCAAGTACCGAATGGCGTTGACTTTGGCGAGGGGAATATAGTGAAAATTTTAATTGGTATTGCAGGTAAGGACAATGAACATCTAGAAATTCTTTCAAAAGTCGCAATTGTATGTTCTGAGGAAGAAAACGTTCAAAAGATGATTGCAGCAACGACTGTAGAGGAAATTTTGCAATTATTAAGTGAGGTGAAATAACATGTTAGCGGTTCATTTTGGCGCAGGAAACATAGGAAGGGGATTTATCGGCAGTTTGTTGTCACAGTCAGGATATGACGTTGTATTTGTCGATGTAAATGAAAAAGTTGTAGAAGCGCTCCAGGAAAAAGGGCAGTATGAAGTGGTGATCGCAGGAGAAACGACGGAGAGACAAGTTGTTCGTAATGTATCGGCGCTGCATAGTCAACATCAACGAGATGAAATCATTGATCATCTTGCTCGTGCCCATTTAGTGACAACGGCTGTCGGACCAAATGTATTGCCGCTTATTTCACAAACAATTGCACAAGGGCTACAAAAACGATTAACGATATGTGCGCCGCCTGTGCATGTCATTGCTTGCGAAAACATGATCGGTGGTAGTGAATATTTAAAGAAATATGTATGGGAACACCTATCAGAACAAGAACAGGCATCTTTAAAAGACAAATGTGCTTTTTTAAATTGTGCTGTCGATCGGATTGTTCCAAATCAAAGCCACGAAGATCCGTTAACGGTTGTTGTTGAGCCGTTTTTCGAATGGGTTGTTGAGACGAAACAAGTGATTGGAAATGTTCCACACATTATCGGTGCCCGTTTTGTTGACGACTTACAGCCATACATCGAAAGAAAATTGTTTACTGTTAACACAGGGCACGCAATCGCTTCTTATTTAGGGTATCGTAAGAAATACGGGACGATTCATGAAGCGATGGCAGATCGGGATATTTTTGCTGATGTGACAAATGCTTTACGTGAATCAGGGAGAGTGCTTGTTCATCAATACGGTTGGGATGAAGCTGAACATCAAGCGTATATGGAAAAGATTGTTGAACGATTTATCAATCCTGCCATGACGGATGAAGTGACACGGGTGGCTCGTTCACCAATACGTAAACTTGGACCAAATGATCGCCTTATTCGGCCGGCGATGAAATATTATGAATGCTTCGGGGAAGTTCCTACATTTTTAGCAAAAGGCATCGCAGCGTTGCTGTTATTTGATTATGAAGGAGATACAGAAGCGGTACAGCTTCAACAAACGATAAAAGAAAGCGGAGTAGAAGGAGCACTTGTCACATATGCTCAAATTCCTTCTGATCATCCGCTTGTTGTAGAAATCAAAAAACAAATGCTTCATATGTAAGGGCCATCTCCATGGATGGCTTTTTTTACATTGTTTTTTTCTTAAACAGTTTACGAATAACTTCAGCAATGACGCCAACGACGATACCGAACGCTGAAATAACAAGAAAGGAGATTACGCTCGTTATATCACTCCACCCTTCATGGGCGCGGGTCATAGAAATAAAAAAGACGTTTATCATTCCAATGATTGCAAAAGTGAAAGATACAATAGTGAATGCCGCTTTGCCGAAAAACCCACCTGCGCCGATAATGCTCGCTAAAATGAAGGATATCACCGCAAAAGCAATCCATTGTTTAAAATCCATGGAGATGTCAAGTAACAAACGAGAACCGGCCAGTGTACAAAGAAAAAGAAAAAATAAAAACACACTAATCCCGTACCAGTGCTTCGATCGATTTTCAGGAAGCATGAACATCTTCTTCACTCCCTCTAAAAATGTTGATATATCAAGGTTTCTTGGCATCTTAGGGGTGCCAAAAAAATATTTTTCGACAAAACTCATCACATACTTTTTCATTTTTGTTTATATCTAACAACCCATAGGTAC
>NZ_JAHZOE010000027.1:0-29212 GCF_019448545.1 Anoxybacillus sp. ST4
TCGCACTTACTACCTTACCAGGAGGAGAGCCCGTTTTTCATCTATTTTGCTTACATATCTGACAGGTTCCTTATTATACCAAATCAGGAACCTGTCTTTTTTTCTCCCACAAACATTTTACTCATACCGGGTTGTCCTGTCGGATGTAGTTGCGCCAGTTTTGTTTTCGAAGTTCCACAGTGAAAAAATGAAAATCGAGGACTTTGCCAAAAGGAAAGTGGATCGTAAATGTAGATCGTTCGTCGCGGATCGGATCGTAGCTAAATACAGCAATCGGTACAATATGTTTACGGTATTTTTCAAACAAGCGGCTAAAGTAAATAAACATGCGTTCAGGAAACGACGGTTGGACGTAGCTTTGGTTTTCGATATGAACAATAATTAAGCTATCCTCCCCTTTCAATTTCGTTTCCACAAGCAAATCGACACGGTATTTCTCCCCTGCCGTTACATCGGTAAACAGCTCTTCCGACAAAAACGATACGTGGCGAAAGTCGATATGCTCATGCATCGTCGGGAAAAAGAGAACAATAAATTCCTCAAAAAACGTTTGAATTAACTCTTTAAACAAACGGTCGTGGTCAATCGACATACATTCACCTCGCATACAGTTATTTCGATGTTTTTATTCGACAATATAAGCAAACTTCCTGCATATGACGTGCAGTTGAACTCTCAAACATTCACAGCAGTCGAAAAGAAGAATTGAAAGAAAATCAAAGAAACGAGCTGAAAAAATGTGCGAAAAAGGCATAAGTGTGACGGACTTTGCAAACATTTTCGACATGACCAAAAAAGAAATGCAACAACAATCGAAATGTTGAAAACATAAAAAGCCAGCGCCGAACACGCTAGCTTTTTACGCTGATGTTTTCGTTGGGAAACGTCCGTTTTTTTCATCTGTTTGTACATACGTTTTTTGAACGTGCGGGGACGTCATAAGGGAAATCATCGCGCCGTAGTCGACCGCAAAGCGAATATGGTCGCCGACTTGAATGTCGGTACGTGTGGCATCAATAATCATATGATCGCTGCTTGAGCCAATGATTTGAACGGGCGCAAGCGGCGTTAATCCATTGACGTTTACATCTTGGCGGCCGATGCCGACAATGGCGCGCTTCATCATGCCTCGTTCTTGAAATATCGGCGTTTCGCCAAATGCATTGCGGCTTTGTACACCATATGGGACAGACGGTTTCGTTTTTACTTCAATCACTTCTGCGACGAAACAAAACGCATCTTCGTATAAACCTTGAATTGCAGCGCCACGAATCGTCTCCCGTCCTAAAAAAATCGCCTCGCCTAATCGCAAATGGTTAATACACCCGACGTCTTTCGTCTGTTTCAGCCAATAGTAGTTCGCAGAGTTTCCACCAGATACGTACGGCAAAAACAACGAATATTGTTTTTGAATATGCTTCGCGAGCGAGGAAAGTTCACGCATTTTTTGATCGGTCGGAATAATGCCGCCAAAGCAGGCAAAGTTCGCCCCAATGCCGACAATTTCAATATTCGGCAACTGCACCGCCTGTTCAATAAATAGCGGCAAATCGCTCGGCATGACGCCTTCGCGCAAATCGCCCATCTCGACCATCACAATGATCGCATGCGTTTTGTTTTGTTTGACTGCTTCTGCCGAAATGGCACGCACGACGTCCATTTCCGATTGAACGCTCACATCGACATGTTGAACGACTTGACTCACTTCGCTCAACGCTGAGGTGCGAATGAGCATATACGTCGCTGGAACTTGCGCCGATTTTAGTTTGGCGATTCGTTCCACTTTCGTATCAGCTAAACTCGTTATACCGCTCTCAACAAGAGCGCGGGCAATTTCAACATCGCCGTTTATCCCTTTCACGACAGCTGTCACTTGTATTCCTTTTTCCTCACACCATTTTTTCAACGTTGCGGCATTATGACGGATTTTCCGTAAGTCAATTTCGACTTTCGCCGTCATGACACCGCCACCTCATGTTTTTGTAGAGATGGGAAATAGTCAATGAGACGATCAACGACTTTGTCGGCTCCGTATTTTAATACATCAGTCACAGGCATATGGAATGTTCGTTCATATTCATCAATCGTTCGCTTCAGTTCGTCATCTGTCATTCCTTCATGGTTTAATGTGATCGCTACAACTTTCGTCTTTCCGAAATGTTCAATTAATGCGATTTCGCTTTCGACCGTAGGCATGTCGACAAACGGAAAATCGCCGAGCACTTTTCGTTTCGGTGGATGTTGTAAAATAACGGCTTGCGGCCGCGCGCCTTTTAAAATACCAGCCGAGCTGACGTAAGCCGGATGGCTAAGCGCCCCTTGTCCTTCGACGATGATGATATCCGGCTTCTCCGTTTCATATGCGCGCACAACTTCTCGTTCAAGCTCTCCAATCATGTATTGAAGTGGAAACGCATCCATCGCAAAGCCGTATGAAGCTCCTTGAATTAAGCCCGTTTGCCCTGTGGCAACAAATGCTGTCTTATAGCCGCGCTTTTGCATTTCTTTTGCGACGATCATCGCTGTCGTCCGCTTTCCGCACGCGCCGTCTGTCCCAAGCACCGCCACAATCGGTGTTTTCACTTGCAAAATACGTCCCGTAAATAACGTCCATTCTTTTTTCGGACGCGGTTTGCGAATGTCACGAATCGTGACTCCGTAGCGCTTCGCTAGCGCCATCATTTCTTCATCTTCTGTCAAAAACTCTTGAAGTGGATTAATAATATGCATGCCTGCTTCCATTGCTTCGATAATCACTTGACGTTCCTCTTTTTGAAGAAAAGCGTTCGCTGGAGCAATTCCTAAGATGAAGTAGTTCGTTTTTTCTTTTGCGGAGGCGATTGCATCTTGAAGATTTTTACAAATTGGAATGCCATTTTTCTTTTGATCAAGTACCTCTCCAGCATCTTGACCAGCTTTTGTCGAATCAATGACCGCAACAATGTCATACAGCCCTGAATCGCGCACAAGCCCATTCGCTGTTTTTCCATCCATGGAACCAAATTGATTTTCACAATACACAATGGCGTATTTCTTCACGAGAAATCCCTCCATTTCTTTGTGAAATCAATATTTCCATGAAAAAAACATCTTACTTTACCATAATCGGAAAGAAAGATGTCCTCTACTTTATATTATAACAAATTTTAAAGAAAAAGTAAAATAGTATATACAAAAAAATCCAGATCCTAACGTGCTATTGTTTTTTCCTATAAAAATCTTGACTCAAACTAAGCAGGACAAATAATTGACCAAAAAGAAAAATGTGTGCTACAATTTTGTTTAGTAAAAATGAAAAGCGTTCTCAATAAAATGTTTTCCACTTGGGAATCGGCACATGTTGGAGGGGTACGATGAGCTTCATACAGCTACAACAAGTCACAAAAATATATCACCGTTCATTAAAGCCAGCTGTCGATAATATGAATCTTGAAATTGAAAAAGGAGAAATTGTTACGCTACTCGGACCGAGCGGCTGTGGCAAAACGACAACTTTGCGCATGATTGCTGGGTTTGAACAACCGACAGCCGGAATGATCCGCATCGGTGACCAAATCGTTTACAATCACCACTTTTCGCTGCCACCAGAAAAGCGCGGCGTCGGCATGGTGTTTCAAGATTATGCTCTTTTCCCTCACTTAACGATTGAAAAAAATATTATGTTCGGATTGAATAAATGGTCGGCAAAAGAGCGGAAAGAACGGGCGCAGGAAGTATTAGAGCTTGTTGGCTTAGGCAATTTCGCCAATCGTTATCCTCATGAACTTTCAGGCGGTCAACAACAGCGAGTAGCTCTCGCCAGAGCTTTAGCTCCGTTTCCGAACGTCGTGCTTATGGATGAGCCTTTTAGCAGCCTCGACGCCGGTTTGCGCGAGAAAATGCGCCATGAAATAACAGCCATTTTGCGCCAAACGAATACGACAGCGATTCTCGTCACTCACGATCAAAAAGATGCTTTTGCTGTGTCTGATCGAATTGTTGTTATGAATGAGGGAATTATTCAACAAGTCGCCACTCCAAAAGAAATGTACCGTTGTCCGAAAAACTGCTTTGTCGCCCAATTTGTCGGGAAAACAAATTTGTTAGATGGAACAATTTGCCCCGACTTAAAACACGTCAATACGCATATTGGTCGAGTTTGTCTACCAAGACGGCTGGAAAGACGTATGGAGAATGTGAAAGTGTCTATTCGTCCTGAAGGCTGTAGACTTTCGAAAGACGGAAAATATTGTGGCATCGTCGAGCGCATCACGTACAGTGGCGAGTATCAAGAATTATTTGTTCGCCTTTCAACTCAAACAAATGATGAAGATCCACTCATTATTTACGCACCGATCGATCAAGACGTTGAAATTGGGTCGGTTGTATCGTTCGACATTACCCCTGAACTCGTCGCACTAGTCGATTAACAGTCTCCTTCGCCTCTTACCAAAATGGCTGGAGGCTTTTTTTTTGAAATCTATTGACAATGATTCTCACTGTCTGTATACTTCATATTGTGTTGATAATGATTATCATATTAATCAAGTTAAAGGGGGACATACATAATGAAAAAGCCATTTAAACTGATGCTATCTGTCATCACTTCACTCTTGCTCGTGTTCTTAGCCGCATGCGGCAGTTCAAATGAGCAAACTTCACAACCGGAACAAGATACAGAAAATGAACAAAAACTTACTGGAAAACTCGTTGTCTACTCATCTCGTAATGAAAACTTTGTTGATCCGTTGCTTAATAAGTTTAAAGAAGAAACAGGTGTAGAAGTATTAGCTTTACATGGAGTAGAGCCATTGCAGTTAATCGAAGAAGCTGGAAATGTCCAAGCAGATATTTTTATTTCAAACGACGTTGGTGCTCTCGAATATTTACGCATGAAAGGCATATTGGAAGGATTTGATGCAAAAGGAGCTGAAACGATTGACGCACAGTTCCGCGCCGAAGACAATGCGTGGATTGCTTTATCTGTTCGAGCACGCGGATTTATTTACAATAAAGATTTAATTTCTGAAGAAGAAATGCCGAAAACAATGGAAGAGCTAATGGATCCGAAATGGGCTGGACAGTTTGCGATCACTCGTGGTGGAAACGGCAGCATGATCGCAAACGTATCTGCTCTTCGTCACGAGTGGGGCGATGAAAAGACGTCTCAATGGGTTACAGCAATTAAGAAAAATGCAGGGGCCATTATGCAAGGTCACGGAGATATCCGTCGTGCCGTTGGAGCTGGAGAATTTAAATTCGGTCTTGTAAACAACTACTACTACCATCAACAATTAGAAGAGCCAACAGACAATAACGTTGGATTTATCTATCCAGATCAAGGCGAAGGTGAAATGGGTGTCATTTTAAACGCTGCTGGTGTTGGGCTTGTTAAGGGCGGTCCGAACTCCGCAAACGCAAAAGCGTTCATTGAGTGGCTCTTAAAAGAAGAAAATCAATTAGCATTTGTTGGTGAGTCTCTTGAGTTGCCAATTAATCCAAAATTGGATCCACCATATAAACATGCTACTAAAATTAGCGACTTAAAAGTTCAAAGCATGCCATTGAAAGAACTTGGTCAATACTTTGAAGATACAAAAGCATTAATTGAGAAGGCGGGTCTTGATCTCGAACTGAAATAACGGTAGAGCGTGAGGAGAAGACATGATGAACAATAAAAATAATCACGTACCACAGCAACAAGATGTCCAGGTTAGGGAACGTATGTCCCTAACCTTCCGCCGTTTATCGCAAAAAAAATGGATGGATATTTGGCACGGAAATCCCCCGGGGATTATTCTTTTCGTATTCGGTCTCATCGTCGCCTTAATTATGTCGATTCCGATCGTCTATGTCATTTGGCGATCGCTATTTGCAGGGGCAGATCGATGGGCTCGTCTACTCGATGAACGAATTCCGCAATTATTATGGAACACGTTATCATTAACGGTCGCTGTCACAGCCTGTGCGCTTGCGATTGGTGTTTCGCTCGCATGGATTGTCGTTCGGACAGACTTACCCGGAAGAAAAGTATGGCAATGGCTATTGGCGTTACCTTTAGTCATTCCTCCTTATGTGGGAGCAGTCACATACATTATCGTTTTTGGACCGACGGGATGGGCGCGTGACGTGTGGCGAGATACGCCTTGGCTCGTTCGGACATTTGGGGAGTACCCTTTAAATATATATTCGTTTTGGGGCGTCTTTTTCGTGTTAACGATGTTTACGTACCCATACGTCTTTTTAATTGCTAGCGCATCGCTTCGCAAAATGAATCGAAACTTTGAAGAAGTCGCTCGCTCACAAGGGTTAAGTACATGGCAAATTTTTTGGAAAGTCAACTTACCTTTCCTTCGCCCTGCTATCGGCGCGGGTGCTATTTTGATTTCTTTGTACGTGTTATCAGATTTTGGTGCGATCGCCATGTTACGCTATGTTACTTTTACAGCCGCTATTTATTTTCAGAGAGCTAGCTTTGACACTGCTTCGGCATCTATTTTAAGCTTAGTGCTTATCGTGTTAACCGTTCTTATTTTGTGGGTGGAATCGTGGACGAGAAGGAAAAATAAGTATTATCAAACGTCTAACTCTTTTAAAGAGCCAGACATATTGTCATTAGGCAAATGGAAGCCAGTAGCTATTTTTTTCGTTTTTGTCATCTTCTCTTTAGCAATCGTCTTACCTATTGCAGTTTTAACTTATTGGTCGATCATTGGTATTCAGATGGGCGCTTTAAACGAACGCTTTTTCATTTTTGCTTTCAATAGTTTAAAGGTATCTGGATTTGCTTCCCTTCTTTGTATGGTGCTTGCATTGCCGGTCATTTATTTAAAATCGCGCTATCCTTCCGTCATATCTAGCGCCATTGATAAATTGAGCTATGCAGGTTATGCGTTGCCAGGGGTCATTGTCGCTCTCGGGTTCATCTTTATTTTTAACAATCATATTCCGATGCTATATAACACGTTCTATATGTTAGCTCTTGCTTTCGTCGTTCGTTTTCTCCCTCAAGCGATGCAAGCAGGAGAAGCTTCATTGAGCCTTGTTTCGCCTAGAATGGATGAAGCAGCTCGAAGTCTCGGCTATCCGCCATGGAAAGTCATGTTTACAGTTATTCTTCCTAACATATTGCCGGGAATCCTTGCTGGTGGTGCCCTCGTTTTCGTCAGTTCAATCAAAGAACTACCAGCAACCCTTATGCTTCGCCCACCAGGTTTTGATACGTTAGCAGTAAGAATTTGGGTAGACGCATCTGAAGCACTTTATCATCTCGCTGCCCCTGCAGCATTGCTCATTATTTTCATCTCTATCATTCCTCTCCGCTACATGTTGAGGAAATACTAATATAGTGCCTATAGTAAAAAAAGTCAGCGCTTCACACGCTGACTTTGTGATGTGAAAAAATGCAAAAAACATGGCGCGATAACGCCATGTTTACTTGAACATCATATCGTCCTTGCGGGCAACGCCTGTTTGATATGCCGCTTTCATGACGGCTTCGCGCACTTTTTCTGCCACTTTATTGTTGAACACGCTCGGGATAATGTATGTTTCGCTTAGTTCTTCGTCTGTGACGACCGAGGCGATCGCTTGAGCGGCAGCGAGTTTCATTTCTTCATTGATTTCAATAGCGCGGCAATCTAGCGCCCCACGGAAAATGCCCGGGAAGCAAAGAACGTTATTAATTTGGTTTGGATAGTCGGATCGTCCTGTCGCCATGACGCGAACGTACGGTTCGGCAAGCTCTGGATCAATTTCCGGAACAGGGTTGGCCATCGCAAAAACGATCGGATCTTTCGCCATTTTTTTCACATCTTCTACCGTTAAAATGCCTGGTGCGGATACGCCAATAAATACGTCCGCTCCGGCGATGACATCTGAAAGCGTGCCGCTTATATTTTCCGGATTCGTCATGTGCGCATATTCGTTCCAATACGGATTGTCGTATTGTACACCGCGATGAATCGCCCCTTGTCGATCGACACCGATAATGTTTTTCACACCGGCCGCCAACAATATTTTCGTGCAAGCGATGCCTGCTGCTCCGATGCCCGTTAATACGACTTTAATATCCTCAATCTTTTTATCTACAATTTTTAACGCATTAAGTAAACCTGCAAGCAAGACGACGGCTGTACCGTGTTGGTCATCATGAAATACAGGAATATCTAACTCTTGTTTTAACCGCTCCTCAATTTCAAAACAACGCGGCGCAGCGATATCTTCTAAATTAATGCCGCCAAAAGCTGGGGCAATCGCTTTTACGATTTGAACAGTTTCATCCGTATCTTTCGTATCTAAACAAATCGGGAACGCATCAACGCCGGCGAGCTGTTTAAATAACATCGCTTTTCCTTCCATGACAGGCATCGCCGCATACGGCCCAATATCCCCAAGACCGAGCACCGCCGTGCCGTCTGAAATGACCGCAACGGTATTTCGTTTAATCGTCAATGAATAAGCTTTCGTCGCATCTTCCGCGATCGCTGTACATATGCGCGCCACCCCCGGCGTGTACACGCGCGCTAAATCATCGCGCGTTTTAATCGGAATTTTCGATTTCACTTCAATTTTCCCGCCGATATGCATTAAAAACGTCCGATCTGAAACGTGAATGACTTTCACGCCAGACGTTTTGCGCAACGTATCGACGACGACATCCGCATGTTTCGAGTCGAGGACGCTTACTGTAATATCGCGCACCGTATGCGTTTTGCTGGAGGAAATGACGTCGATGCCGACAATATCACCGCCAGCTTGTCCAATCGCCGTGGCGATGTCGCTAAAAGAGACGACGTTTTTCGCAAATTGTAACCGAATCGTGATGTGCATGTTTGCTCCGCTTGCCATGTCGTTACCTTCCTTTTCATCATTTTCTTCAATGTTTACCTGCGATACCCGGACTTGTCATCGCATACGGGTCTAAAATATCATTTAATTGCTTTTCGTTCAACAAATCGTACTCGATACATAATTCACGCACCGATTTCCCTGTTTGTAGCGCTTCTTTCGCCACGCGCGACGCCGCTTCATAACCGATGTACGGATTGACTGCCGTAATGACGCCGATGCTGTTTTCGACATGTTGTTTTAACCGTTCTTCATTCGCTTCAATGCCGGCTAAACAGTAGTCTGTAAACACGCGGAATACGTTGTCCATCATATGAAGCGACTGAAGCAAATTAAAGACGAGCACAGGCTCCATGACGTTTAATTCTAACTGACCAGCTTCTGACGCTAAACAAATTGTATGATCGTTTCCGATGACTTGAAATGCCACTTGATTGACGACTTCTGCCATGACCGGATTCACTTTCCCCGGCATAATGGACGACCCCGGCTGGCGGGCAGGCAACGTAATTTCCCCTAACCCTGCGCGCGGGCCAGACGCCATAAGACGAAGATCGTTCGCGATTTTCGACATGTTGATCATACATACTTTTAACGCAGCTGATACTTCCGTATAAGCATCTGTATTTTGCGTCGCATCGACGAGATGTGCTGCACGCACGAGCGGTAAGCGCGTCAACTGAACGAGATGAAAAATGACGCGTTCAATATAGGCAGGATCAGCATTTAAGCCCGTTCCGACTGCCGTCGCCCCGATATTCACTTCATACAAATGTTGGCGCGACTGAGCGATGCGCTTCATGTCGCGAGCGACGACGCGGCGATACGCTTCAAACTCTTGCCCGAGCCGAATCGGAACAGCATCTTGTAAATGCGTCCGTCCCATTTTAATGACGTGGTCAAACCGTTTCGCCTGATCGGCGAACACGTCATGCATATGTTCCATCGTTTGAAGCAGTTGATCGATCATCTTCAACACCGCAATATGAATGGCCGTCGGAAACACATCGTTTGTCGATTGCGACATATTGACGTGCGTGTTTGGGCTAATGACATCGTAATTCCCTTTTCGCTCCCCCAGCCATTCAAGTGCGCGATTCGCGATCACTTCGTTTGTGTTCATGTTGATGGACGTTCCTGCGCCACCTTGAATCGGGTCGACGATAAATTGATCGTGCCATTGCCCGTCGATCACTTCCTCGGCTGCTTTCACGATCGCTTCACCGATGCGCCGCGGAAGTTGACCTGTTTCCATATTCGCGAGCGCTGCTGCTTTTTTTACGGTCGCCATCGCTTGAATGAGCTCGCGGTGAAGACGATACCCTGTAATCGGAAAATTTTCGGCCGCACGCATCGTTTGAATACCATAATAAGCATCGTACGGAATTTCTTTTTCACCAAGCAAATCTCGTTCGATTCGTACTGCTTTCGTTTGCATCATTTATGCATCCCAACTTTCCCCTTCTTTTTCTGTCATGTCATTGGCAATCGGCGTTTCCATTATCTTTTTTACGTCAAGCACATTCGTCGTTTTCCCTAACGCCCACATGAGCTTCGGCACGATCGCTTCCGTGTTCATATCGCCTGATAAAATGACGGTATTTTGCGCCACTTTTCGCCCAACTTCATATAATGTTAAATCTTCTCCTTCTTCTAAACATTGCGTCGTAATGACAACCGCCATGCCATCATCAATGAGCTCCTTTATTTTCGGCAACAAATTGCGCCCTTGAAACGGCACACCGCCGCTTCCAAAACTTTCGATAATGACGCCGCGATATAAATGGCGAATGTAATCAAATATTTCTGGCTTCGTGCCCGGATGAAGCTTCAGTAAAAACACGTCCGGGCAAAGCGACGGATCAAATTGCAACTTGCCGCTCGGCTTTGGCAGTTCGTATTGATAATCGATGCGATCGTGATGAATGTAAGCGACGTACGGATGGTTAATGCTTTCGAACGCATCATAGCTTTTCGTCCGCATTTTAACTGCCCGTGTTCCTAAAATAACGCGCCCATCGAAAACGACGAACACCCCACTCACATCTTCGCACGCAAAACGAAGCGCATCGCGTATATTTTTTTTCGCATCCGTTTTCGGAAAGCCGATCGGCACCTGAGAGCCGGTCAATACAATCGGCTTATTCACGTTTTGAAGCATATATGACAACGCAGCTGCCGTATATGCCATCGTATCCGTTCCGTGCGTCACGACAAAGCCGTCATAGCGATCGTATTGCTCATAAATCGCCTCCGCAATGTCACGCCAATGCTCCGGCTGCATGTTTGTGCTGTCGATGTTCATTAAAATTTGGCTATCTAAATGATACGGCTGATTTTCAATCGTAATGTAGCTCGTCAGCTCCTGTGCCGTCAGCTTTGGTGTAAGCCCTTCTTCGCTCAGCACGGAAGCAATCGTACCACCTGTCGCAAGCAACAAAATGTTTTTCATTATCGTCACCTCAAATATGGCGATTTTAAGTCATCTATTGTATTCTTTGTGTCATGTAGTGTAAACTATAAATACATTCGTTCGCGATTCGCGTACCTTCATTTCAATTATATTCAGAAAAAAAGAAAATAACAAGTGTTTTTATTCATTTCGCGAACAGCAAAAAAAGGGGGAGAAACATGATGATTTCGAAACGATTATCGGAATTAAGAAAGAGAAAGCAATGGTCGTTGCAATATATTGCCGATCAACTCAATATCGCAAAAAGCACATACGCCGGCTATGAGTCCGGTTATCGCCAGCCGTCGCTCGAAGCTGTCAAGGAGCTGGCGACGTTGTTTGGCACAACGACAGACTACTTACTCGGGGCAACAGACCTCGGGGCAACAGACGAGGAACAACCGTCGATTGAGCTCACTCGCCCGACGGTTCGACTGACAGTAGACGGTGAAGCCGTGACGGAAGACGAAATCATTCAACTCATCGCATTCATCCGCGCAAAACGCGACATCGAAAATAAAAAATAGGCGCCATGCAACGCCTATCCAATCACATCAGCAACATCGCGCGCCAATTGCGCAACAGATGCATACGGCAAATCCAACTGCAACATGCGCCGCAACACATAGCGCGCTTCTTTTGACAAGGAAAGTTCGTCTTCCCAACTTTTCTCTTTGCCCTCTGTTGGCTCATAAGACGAATACAATAAAAACATTGACACTCCCCATGACTAAAGTCAGGGGATTCTTGGGTCGTTAGCGTCCTCATCCATTTCTGGTTCGGACAACGCCCAAGTTCGGGGGTGTGTCATCACCCCATCCCTAGGCAGATCATATAGACCCTAGGGCTGGCGGACTATCGCTTTACGCTACACCATCTGCCATAGGTGCTTTCATTATATTTAACGCACCCACTCGATCTCGATGAGTTCTATACCCACAACATTTGCACACATATTTTCGATCATTTGCTTTATTTAACGTTTGACATTTAGGGCATTTTTGACTTGTATATTTAGGATTCACATATTCAACTTTTATACCTTCCAAATTTGCTTTATACTCAATGTATTTAGAGAGGCGATAAAATGACCATGTGTGCAAATTCTTCTCGTTTTTACGGCTTGTTCTTGCCGTGTTTCGGATATTCGTTAACTTTTCAAGACGAATCACCGAAACATGATTTTCTTTTGCAAAATTGACAATTTGTCTACTAATTTTATGATCTTGGTTTTTCATCCATCGCTGTTCTTTATTGCCAATTTGTTTAATTTTCTTTAACTGTTTTGCTTTTCCTAATTGTTGTCGAAGAACTTTATATCTTCGTCGAATATATTTGTTTTGTCTACCATTTCCAAAAAATCTTGTTTTGCTATTACTTGTTACTGCTACAGCAGGGATTTTTAAACCTAAATCTACACCCATTATATTTTCGTCATTGTTTTGTTTTTCAACAACTTTTACAGCTACTTGAGCCATCCATTTTCCCGACTTTTTAGTTATTCTTAATGTACCCAAGTTATTATTTAATTGCTGTTTTTGATAATCAGTTAATAATATCTTTACTTTGATTCTTTTAGTTTTTCCATTAACAAAAACAGGAAAACTTAAACAATCAGCGATTTTATAATTTTGATTGTTCCAAATACATACTGGCTTCTTTAAAATTGGTAACTTGTTTATCTTTTTGTATTTCTTATAAACACTCTTAGCATCTTGTATAGCTTGATTTTTTACTGCACTTGGTAAATTAGCTTGAATATCTTTTGATGTGAATTTCACACATTGAGTATCAATCATGGTCTGAACGATACTATTTACTGTTAAAATATACTCATTTAAATTTTCTTGTAGGTATTTTTCTTGTTCCTTTGTTGGGAGAATCTTAAATTTTACTGTAAGTTTCATATGTTTTCACCTCCTTCATACATTTTTTTGGCTTTCAATGTATTTCTTAATTGCTTCTTCTGAAATATGACCAATTGTGCAACAGAAATAACTTCGTGTCCAAAGAGAAGGAAGTCTACTTTTTAATGACGGGTATTTTTCTCTTAGTATTCGACTACTTTTTCCTTTAAATTGCTGTATTATTTTATGGATATGTTGTCTTGGATCAAACGAAATAAACATATGAACATGATCTGGCATGATTTCTAATGCTTTAATTTCTACATCATTTTCTTTTGCTACCCCATAAAAGATTTCTCTTAAATCTTTTTCAATATCACCAACTAATACTTTGCGTCTATATTTTGGACAAAATATAACATGATATTGATTCAAATAAACAATTCCATTTTTATGAATATACTTATCATTAGACATTAGATAAACACCTCCTATCTAATATTTATTATACAAAATATTAGATATATTGCAAGTATCTAATAAAAATATTTTAAAAATTTTAATATCACATTATTTCATCCCAATGACTAAAGTCATGGGCTTTCATAATGCAGTTTTCGTAAAAAATGACCGAGGGCATATATGTCGCTTTTTACATCAACTTGACGCCGAAGTTTCTGTTCGAGTGTCAAAAACGGGCCATCTTGTTCATGGAAAAAACGGGCAAGTCCGAAATCAATGACATATACAACACCGTCGCGAAAAACGATATTTGGGATGCGCAAATCGCGATGAACGATTTCGTGGGCGTGAATGTGTTGCACAATCGCCAACACATCCGCCAACAAGAAAAACGCTTCTTTCTCACCGAATGTTTGTTTTTTCTCGAAAATAAGCGTTTCGATCGTATCCCCTTCAATATATTCCATGACAAGATGCGGAATGCCGCGCACATCGAACATATCATATAGCTTTGGAATTTGCGGATGGTTTAGCTTTCGTAACATGAGCGCTTCTCGTTCAAACGATGCGCGCCGCTTCTTTTTTTTCGTTCGCTTCATTTGCTTTACAACGACAAGCTGGTTCGTCTCCTCATCGCGCGCCACATATGTTATCCCGTAGCTTCCTTCACCGAGCCGCGCTTCAATCGTGTATCGCCCGTTTACGACCGTTCCTTCCCGATACGGCTTTTCAATAAAAATCATGAACTGCCAAAAAAGCTAGAAAATACGCTATGGCTACGATGCTTCTTTTTATAATGTTTGTAGCCGTATTGCGACGGATGGCGATGCGGACGGTACGTATAACGGTCACTGCTGCTGTAACGATGCTTGTGCATATTTTTGTGTAAAAGCATCTCAAGCAATTTTTTCAGCATGGTTATCATCCCCTTCATAACGGATAGCTTACTATACGGAAAAATAAGAAAAAAGTTTCATATTTAAAGTATATCCTTGCGAAATAGAAAAAATTTTAAGAAAATACATAAGAAGGGGGAGATCATATGTTTCGAGATGGGATAAAATCAGGAGTAGCTATTGCGATCGGATATGCGCCTGTTGCGCTGACGTTCGGTTTATTAGCGAAATCAACAGGGCTGTCGCTTATGGACACGACGCTTATGAGCATGATTGTATTTGCAGGGGCGGCGCAATACATTTCGCTCAATTTACTATCTCTTGGCACCGGTCCGTTTGAAATCATTTTAACGACGTTTATTTTAAACATTCGGCATTTTTTAATGTCGGCGTCGCTCAATGAAAAAGCAGAAAACGATTCGCTATGGAAAAAAGCGCTATACGCATTCGGCATTACGGACGAAACGTTTTCGGTCGCCTCGATGAAACAAGGTACCGTTTCTGCTTCGTATATGTTCGGACTAATTTTCATTTCCTACAGCAGTTGGGTCGTCCATTCTGCAATCGGACATATCGTTGGCGCGCACTTGCCCGAAAATGTACAAGTAAGCTTATCCGTTGCCCTTTATGCGATGTTTATCGGCTTGTTAGTTCCTGCCGTCAAAACAGAACGGAAAGCGCTATGGCTCGCCGTTTGCGCCGGTGCCATCAACTGCGTGCTTTTATTATGGCTTCACGTCCCGAAAGGATGGGCGATCGTCATCTCTACAATCATTTCCGCTATATGTATTCAATGGGTTGTAGAAAAAGGAAAGGAGACGGAATATGCACAGTAACATTTTTCTCATCATTGTTGGCATGGGGCTTGTGACATACATTCCGCGCATGTTGCCATTGACGCTATTTCATCGCATCGAATTGCCGCCGTTTTGGCGCGGTGTATTGCGAAACGTTCCATACGCCACGCTCGGCGCATTAATTATCCCAGGCATTTTTTTATCCAAGACGATCGGTTGTTTGGCATTCTCGGCTTTTTCAGCGCTGTCATTGCTTCTTGGCTCGGCGTCAACATCATGGGCGTCGTTTTAATATCCGTCCTCGTGCTAACGGTATATACGATGGTGTGACATAAAAAAAGTCAGCGTGTGAGGCGCTGACTTTTTCTTTCTTTTTTCTCGAAAACAGCAATGACGACCCCAATGATAATGAACACCCCGCCAATCCAAAAAGATAGACGCAATTGTTCATGTAAAAAAAGCCAACCGAATAAAGAACCGACAAGTGGCTGGAAAAAGAAAAAGAGTGAACCGACGCCCGCATCCATCATTTCCATCCCTTTATTCCAAAGAAAAAACGCTCCTGCCGTCGACACGATCCCGAGATAAAAAATCCCGAGCACGACCGAAAACGAAAACGTTTGTGACGTCCGTTCTAGCCATTCCCATACCATCATCGGCGTTGTGCCAATGAGGGCGACAAAAATCGCGTATGTCGTCATCACTAATACGGAAAGGCGCGCAGATGCCATTTTGACGAGCACAGACAAAAGCGCCCACGTCACCGCAGCTCCGACGAGTAGCACGTTCCCGAAAAACGACGTCGCCTCTCCCTCGCTCCAGCCAACGATCACAACAACCCC
This sequence comes from Anoxybacillus sp. ST4, assembly GCF_019448545.1. Classification (NCBI taxonomy): domain Bacteria; kingdom Bacillati; phylum Bacillota; class Bacilli; order Caryophanales; family Anoxybacillaceae; genus Anoxybacillus; species Anoxybacillus sp. ST4. The sequence continues at coordinate 16,126 of NZ_JAHZOE010000027.1, forward strand.
GATCGTTGCTAGTAAAAGGGCGCTTAGTTTTCGCGGCGTCACCGTTTCATTCAACAGCCAACGAGCGAAGATGACGATAAACGCAGGAGTTGCTGACGTAATGAGCGACGCGGTGTGCGCATCCGACCATTTCGTCCCGACGAACTGGAGTGAAATTGAAACAACATATCCGACGATGCCGATACGTATGATCTGCTTCCAATCGTCCTTTCCTTTCGGCATCGGGATGCGCTTTAGCCGTAAAATCATCCATAATACAAAAAAAGCGATCGCATAACGAAGCCATACGAGCGTAAAGGGTGGAACGTAATCGAGCACATATTTACTCACGACATACATCCCACCCCAAATGCTAGCCGCGAGCGATAAATACAACGAACCGAGAAACGTTTGTCTCATCCTTCTTTCTCCTTCTTTTTTCTACAAGTCGTTACCACCTTCTATTCATCTTTTATTTTATCAAAATGTATTCATTATTTTCATCTTTCCGAATATGGCACATAGAAAAAGCTGCCGCCGATTGTTTCGACGACAGCTGACATATCATGATCGTTTAAACATCGTTTGTTGTTTGTTTTGCTTTTTTCGTTTTAAGTCAAAGCGGTCGGCGTTCATCACTTTGACCCAAGCTTGAATAAAATCGTTGACGAACTTTTCTTTATTGTCATCTTGGGCATACACTTCTGCGATAGCACGTAAAATGGAATTTGCCCCAAAGACAAGGTCGACTCTTGTTGCTGTGTAAAGCAATTCGCCCGTTTTTCGGTCTCGCCCTTCATAAATGCCACCTTCTTGTCGCTTCCATTCGATGTTCATATCAAGCAAATGGACGAAAAAGTCATTCGTCAACACGCCTACTCGATCAGTAAATACGCCATGTTTCGCGTTACTATAATTCGCCCCGAGAACGCGCAACCCGCCAATTAATACGGTCATTTCAGGCGCTGTTAAATCGAGTAAAAATGCTTTTTCCACTAGCAACTCTTCTGGACTGACGTGATATTGTTTCTTTTGATAGTTGCGGAACCCATCAGCAATAGGCTCCAATACCGCAAAGCTGTCTACATCAGTTTGTTCTTGCGTCGCATCGCCGCGCCCAGGCGCAAACGGAACAGTGACATGAAACCCGGCATCGCGGGCTGCTTTTTCTACTGCTGCGCTGCCGCCAAGCACGATCAGATCAGCGAGACTCACGTGTTTATGAAACTGGCTTTGAATACGTTCGAATACGCGTAATACGTTTTGAAGTTTCTCCGGTTCGTTCACTTCCCAATCTTTTTGCGGCGCAAGACGGATGCGCGCTCCGTTCGCTCCTCCCCGATAGTCGGTAACGCGAAACGTGCTCGCTGAAGCCCAAGCTGTCGAAACAAGCGCGCTCACAGTTAAGCCCGAGTTTAAAATGTTTTCCTTTAATTGTGCAATCTCTTCTTCCGTCAATTCCACATCTCCTGCAGGAATCGGATCTTGCCAAATAAAATCTTCTTCCGGCACTTCTGGACCTAAATATCTCGTTTTTGGCCCCATGTCGCGATGAGTTAGTTTAAACCAAGCGCGCGCAAAAGCATCAGCAAACTGTTCAGGATGTTGATGGAAACGGCGAGCAATTTTTTCGTACGCTGGATCCATTCGTAAAGCTAAATCGGCCGTTGTCATCATCGTCGGCACTTTTTTCGTTGCATCTTCCGCATCGGGCGCAAGATGTTCTTCTTTCGGTTGCACAGGCTTCCATTGATAAGCCCCGGCAGGACTTTTCGTTAACTCCCATTCGTACCCGAATAATAAATCAAAATAGCTATGATCCCACGTCGTTGGTGTAGGCGTCCACGCCCCCTCTATCCCGCTCGTAATCGTGTCGCTTCCTTTGCCAGAACGATATGTGCTAAGCCATCCTAATCCTTGCGCTTCAATCGGCGCTGCTTCTGGATCGGGACCGACATGAGAAGCATCCCCTGCCCCATGCGCTTTACCGAACGTATGGCCGCCTGCGATGAGAGCGACCGTTTCTTCATCGTTCATTCCCATGCGCGCAAACGTTTCACGAATGTCACGTGCGCTTGCGAGCGGATTCGGATTGCCGTTTGGCCCTTCAGGATTGACGTAAATAAGTCCCATTTGCGTAGCAGCAAGCGGATTTTCTAACTGGCGATCATCCGTATGGCGTGCATCTCCTAGCCATTCTTTTTCGCTTCCCCAATAAACATCTTCTTCAGGATGCCAAACGTCTTCGCGCCCAGCTCCAAAGCCAATCGTTTTTCCACCCATATCTTCAATCGCCACTGTACCAGCTAAAACGAGCAAGTCCGCCCAAGAAATTTTATTCCCGTATTTTTTCTTAATCGGCCATAGTAGCCGTCTCGCTTTATCTAAATTCGCATTGTCAGGCCAACTATTTAAAGGGGCAAAACGTTGCGTGCCACGATTAGCACCGCCTCGGCCATCGCCAATGCGATACGTCCCTGCCGCATGCCAAGACATACGAATAAACAAAGGGCCGTAATGACCGTAATCTGCCGGCCACCAATCTTGCGAGTTTTTCATTAAGTCGCGCAAATCTTGTTTCAAAGCTTCATAGTCTAATTTTTCAAACTCCGTAGCATAGTCGAACTGCTCTCCCATCGGGTTCGACTTTTTATCATGCTGTCTTAAAATATTTAAGTTTAATTGATTCGGCCACCAATTTTGATTTACTGTGCCACTCGATTGTACACTTGTCGCTCCACCGTGATGAAAAGGACATTTTCCTCCATTTGCTTGATTGTTGTTTTCCATGTTCCTTTCCTCCATTCACTTTAAAATGAAAATCATTATACATTTAGAATTATACTAAATAAGAAATAAAAATCAAATGAAAAGAAATATATAATTAATATTTTTATTATGTTATATATTATGTTTTTGATTAAAAATAATGAATTTTATGTATATACTCTTGTTACTTCCAATCAATAGAAAAAGCCAGCGTATCATACGCTGACTTTCTGTTGTTTTCTTCAGTTGTAAGCTAGTTATTTTCGTTTCCAAACGAATTGTAAAACAAGTAAAATTACAAAACTGCCAAGACCGATGACATCTGACCAAACAGTCGGGTTAATGAGCATCACACCGGCGCCAACAGCAACGACTCGCTCAATCCAATGCAAACTGCGCATCCAATATCCAACCATCCCTGCACCGATCGAAACCATCCCTATGATAGCTGTAAAAACAACCCAAACTAACTCGGTTATCGTTGTATCAATCATAAGCAGCTGTGGAGATAAGACGAACATGTACGGGATAATGAACGCCGCAATCGCCAATTTTGCCGATTGAACTCCGGTGCGAATCGGTTCCCCACCTGATACACCAGCAGCCGCAAAAGCCGCGAGCGCCACCGGAGGAGTAATATCCGCAATAATCCCAAAATAAAACACGAATAAATGAGCCGATAAATCAGGAACACCAAGCAAAATAATGGCTGGCGCAGCAATCGTTGACGTAATGACGTAGTTCGCGGTTGTTGGCGATCCCATTCCTAAAACGATCGCCGCAATCATCGTTAAAAATAACGTTGGCAATAAATGCCCCCCTGCAATATCAAGCAATCCGTTTGCGAGCTTTAACCCTAATCCTGTTTTCGTCACGATGCCGACAATCATTCCGGCAGCTGCAGTAGCGGCAGCGACCCCTAACGCTGTCCGCGCTCCGTCTACAAGCGCATAAACGATATCGACAAGTTTCATATTCGAGTCGCGGTTTATAAATCCAACGACGATGGCGATGGCGATGGAATATAACGCCGCATGCGTAACAGTCACACCAGCCATCAACAAGACGATGACCGAAACAATCGGAATAAGTAAATAAATTTTCTTAAATACTTCTTTTCGATTTGGCATTTCTTCTTTTGACAGTCCACTTAAACCGATGCGCTTCGCTTCAAAGTGCGTCATAATCCAAATGCCTGCGAAATATAAGACGGCTGGAATCGCAGCTGCCTTTGCGATATCCCAATAAGTGAGCCCGCCACCGATAAACTCGACCATAAGAAACGCTGCCGCTCCCATAATTGGCGGCATCAACTGCCCACCTGTTGATGCTGCAGCCTCGACCGCTCCGGCAAACTCTTTTTTATAGCCGAGCTTTTTCATCATCGGAATTGTAAAAGATCCTGACGTCACAACGTTTGCGACAGAACTTCCGCTAATCGTTCCTTGTAGCGCACTAGAGAAAATGGCTACTTTTGCCGGACCTCCTGTGCTTCGACCGGCAATCGCCACTGCTAAATCGTTGAAATATTGCCCAACACCTGTTTTCACGAGAAACGAACCGAACAATAAGAAGAGGAAAATAAATGTCGACGATACACCTAATGGCGTTCCTAAAATTCCTTCCGTCGTAAAAAACATCGTTTGCACGAGACGTTGCAAGCTCAAACCGCTATGACGCAAAAAGCCCGGCATCATTTCACCAAAGTAACCGTATGATAAAAATAAAATAGCGATAATGGTAATCGGCAAACCAACCGCGCGACGCGTCGCCTCTAACACAAGCAAAACTGCCAAAACGCCTGTGTAAAAATCTTGATCAGATAACATGCCGACACGCATGACGATCTTATCAATATGAAGCGGCCAATATAAACCGACGTAAATGCTTAATAAAGCGAGCACGATGTCGTACCATGCTACTTGAAGTTTTCCGCTCTTTCTTTTTCCGCGCCGAGCAGGAAATAAAAGAAAGATGAGGGCTAACGCAAATCCTAAGTGAACGGAACGTTGAATTTGCGCAGTAAAGACGCCAAAAATAGCCGTATACAACTGAAACAATGAAAAAGCTAACAATCCCACAAACACAACTTTTTGAAAAACCCCTGTCAATTTGCGCGTATTCGATTCGGGATCGTATTTTTCTAGTATTTTTTGTTGTTCTTCAGCTGATAATACGTCAACTTTTTCATTCGTCAATGATGTTCACTCCTTTCAACTGCTGCCATAAACTGATTCGAGTTGGAACGATTCTCACCCACTTGCCATAACCGATCTTCTCACCGAGCACAATTTCTTTTCCTTTGTAGATGAGGCGATGATTAGCCCGAACTTGGCCAATGCGGAGATCAATCGTTTGAAAGCGACGGTTCATATTTGTAATGACGTACTTCCCGTCTCTTCGTTCGAACACTTCATTTCCTTCCGCATTCGCTGGCATTCCAACCGCAAAGTTCTCATACATCAACTCTGTAAGTACGAGTTCTTTTTCGAATATCGTATATGTTTCGACAACATCGGTGAAATGAATCGAATGTGTATAAACGATTTGAAACGTTTGCGATTCAGCGATCGGAAAAAATGCGATGAGACGATCGGAATCTTCGAAATAAAACGCAATTACTTGCTTATAAGGAAAGAAAAACAAGCAAGCAAGGATGATGAACAGGGGCAAAAAAAAGAAACGTTTCAGCAAAGACATCACCATTCACCTTTAAACAAAACGAAACGATAGACCGAGCAACGTCGGTCTATCATCACATTTCTTTATTTTACGCCTTTTTCAGCAAAGTATTTTTCCGCTCCTGGATGCAACGGAATGTTGCCGATGCCATCGAGCGCTGTTTCAGCTTTAATTAACTTTCCTTTCGCATGCGTAATTTTATCTGTATTTTCAAAAATAGCTTTTGTAATATTGTATACTGTCTCTTCATCTAAGTCTTTGCGAACGACAAGCATCGCTTTAACTGCTACAGTTGTAACGTCTGAATCAATTCCATACGTACCAGCAGGAATTGTATCTTCCGCGTAGAACGGATATTTTTCAATCAATTGTTTCACTTTCTCAGCAGAAATCGGTACAATTTTTACTTCTTTTTGAGCAGCTAACGCTTCAACTGCACCTGTTGGCGTACCAGCTGTAACGAACGCTGCATCGATGCTGCCTGATTGAATGCCATCAACAGACTCATCAAAAGATAAGTTTTGTACTTTAATGTCGTTTAAAGAAATGCCGTGAATTTCTAAAATTTGTTGTGCGTTTGCGCTAACTCCAGAACCTGGCGCACCGATGGATACTGTTTTTCCTTTTAAATCTTCAACTGATTCGATGCCGCTGTCTTTTGTCGTTACGATTTGAACGGTTTCTGGATAAAGCGTACCGATCGCTTGTACGTTTTCCACTTTATTTCCTTCAAACATTAATTCCCCATTCAATGCGTAAGAGGCGATATCCGTTTGTGCAAACGCCATCTCCGCTTCTCCTTGTTTTAACGTGTTCATATTTTCCGCAGAAGCACCTGAAGATTGTGCGTTCGCGTTAATTCCTGTCTCCTCTTGAATGATGCTCGCCATCGCTCCACCGAGCGGATAATATGTACCACCTGTACCACCTGTTAAAATGCTAATGCTTTTGACTTTCTCTTTCTCTCCTCCGCTACTTCCTTGCTCGTTCCCCCCGTTACATGCCGTGACAATCATTGTAAACGCTAACAACACGACAAACAACATACTACTACGTAACTTTCTCATCATAACCACCCCTTCTTTTCTATTTCAAAAGTCACAGCACTATAATATCATAAACTACTAGAAACATGTCAAATCATTTTTTATTTTTTTCCAAATTATCGGAAATTTATCATAACTAGAGGACAATTGAAGTGGGAGAAATACGAACAACACCCGACACCGTTTGCTAAACACAAGGTAGTTAGGGCTTACATTCCCTAGCTAAAGACATAGGGGTTTTACGCCCAATCATATAAATGAAAGGCAGGGGATTTACACAATGCCCTAGATTGTTGTTGATTCATGATAGGGAAATATGTTTTAATTTACAAAAAATATTTTTGTTAGAACAACCCAATAACTAATACCATTAATAGAGGTGGGAAAAATGATGTATCATATTGTAGGTAAAATTCTTTATTTTATAATTAAATTATTTAGACTATTAGAAGTTAGAGGTAAGGAAAATATACCTAAAAATAAAAATTATGTAGTAACATGTTCTCATCGTGGGTGGGTAGATGTCATTATGCTTGCTATGTCTCTTTATCCGACAAAAGTACATTATATGGCAAAAAAAGAGCTATTTAATTCCAGATTAATAGGGACACTTTTAAAATATTTAAATGCTTTTCCTGTAAATCGCCAAAATCCTGGACCGAGTACCTTAAAAATTCCTATGAGATTATTAAAAGAAAATAAAATTGTAGGAATTTTTCCAAGTGGTACTAGAACTAATGAGGAAGTACCTTTAAAAAGAGGTGCAGTAACAATTGCTATTAAAGCTAATGTTCCCATTTTGCCAGCTAGTTATCATGGTCCTGCTAATTTGAAGGAAATACTAATAGGTAAAAAGGCTACTGTCATCTTAGGTGAACCCTTATATTTTGATAAACAAAAAGAAGAGATGCATAAAGATGAGTTATTAAGCTATTCACTAAATCTTCTGGAAAATAAAATGAAGAACCTTGAGAAGACATATTAAATAAAACAAACTTACTCGCGAACAGTCCCTGGCACCATTTGCTATCATGAGCGTGATGTATAAGAGGGAGAGGTGGGGTAAAATGGAATCAGATGCAATTCAACGTGAACGTTTACGTTTAAAAAAAGTGGACAAAAAAGCAAAACTAGATGAATGGCATCCCAAAAAGATCGCATTAGCAAACGAATGGATTGAGAATGAACAAACACAGATGAAGCGCCCGATCATACGAGGATCCATTTTCACTTGTGAACTTGGAGAAAATATCGGCACAGAACAAAACGGAGAGCGGCCGGTGCTTGTTCTTTCCAACGACTGGATTAACCGCACATCCGGAAATGTTAAGGTAGCTCCTTTGTCTACAAAATTAAAAACCCAAACCGTTACAGATCGAAAAGGGAAAACCAAAGTAGTACCTCGTTTAAAGACACATTACTTTCTTCGAAAGGAAGTTTATCCGTTTTTAGCGCAGACTTCTGCGGTAAAGGTAGAAGAATTAACGACCGTCAACAAAGTACGATTAAAGCAACATATCGGCAATATAAACGAGGATGATTTAAATAAGATTATGAACCGTGTAAAATGGGTATTTGACCTGTAACGTACTTACAACGTATTTACAGTGTATTGACAACGTATTGACATTTCCCTAGGTTTTTTCTATACTTAGAGTACAAATTACGTTGTCTGTCTCGTCACAGACCATTTCACACGTAAAAAAAACGTGGATTCGTTTGTTTTGCAACGGAGAGGAGAGCCTAAATGGTTCCTCTCTTTGCATATTATCAGCAAAAAACTCATAACTTAATGATAAGTTGCCTGCCGCGTCGCAGGCCATTTCACCTCGTCAGTGGGGGATTCATAGTTTTTGCCCCAGTACTTCGGTGCTGGGGTTTTATGTATTTATCGGGAAGGATTTCTCGCAAAGAAAATCTACAAATTGATGCTTACATAACAAAGAGGGACGATTTTTTGCACATAGCCCTGTCAAGTAGACATTAAAAAAAGAGTACATTAAGCTGCGGCCTTTTCTCGATATTCAATCGGGGAAAGGTCGTTCAGTTTTTCTTGAAAACGACTGTGATTGTAAAAATGAATATACTCTTGAATAGCCTGATACGCCTGTTCCATCGTTTTTGGGTGCACCAAATACAACTTCTCTGTCTTTAGATGTGAGAAGAAACATTCGATACATGCGTTATCATGGCAATTTCCCCTTCGAGAATGGCTTCCTTGAATCTTGAGTTCTTCGAGCTGGTTTTCATATGATTTTGTTGTGTATTGGAACCTTTGATCTGAATGAAGAAGGGCATTCTAACCAAATGGCTTCCCATTCAGTTGTTTGATTGTATTCAAAACCAACTCAAGATCATTTCTTTCCGATAGCTCCATTTCATTGTTATAGCCTGTGGTGCTAGATAAAATCAAGTAAGCATAAAAATAGCCCTTGCCTGCGGATCTCCTTTAGAATGAAAGTGCGACCAAACATTCGAAAGAAGAATCCCCATGCAAGAGCACTTTCGTTTTACTACAGACAAAGCAAAAATTCAAAAACAATATGCAGCGATTTTCTTTTTTGTTTCTGCCCAGCTGTCACACATTCAACGCTATCTTCAACGTCGCAATCGTCATTTGGCGAAACAAGAAGACGCGGTGATCATTGCCATTCATCTTTTAGGCTTGGCTTCTCTTCCGAACGTGCATGGCATCGCTTTGTTACTGGGAACTTGTTCACGAATGGACAGTTTCTCGAACGTTCTTGCCGAGCGCTGCGCTTTGCGCTCAAATCGCGAACAGCACCCGACACCGTTCGCTAATCTCCCAACCGCTCCCGTACTTCCTCCTCTGTCATGTCGAGAATATGGGCAACGTCTGTTATACTCATTCCTTTTTCGACCATTTTTCGAATCGTTTCATTTTTCCCTTCTTCTCGACCTTGTTCTAATCCTTTTTTCAATCCTTCTTTCAATCCTTCTTGTCTTCCTTCATCCCGACTGCCGCGAATGTTTGAGAGTTGATCAAGGAGCCATTTCAGCCGCATTTCGTATGCGTAACGGTTTTCGGGGTCGACGCTTAAGCTTTGCCATTCTTCTAGCGCTTCTAAAATGTCTTGTTCTGTCATGGCTATTCCCTCCAATTCACGAAACATCTCTTCATCCATTTTTTTCGTTCGTCCATCGACAGCCGACAACATCGTTAACCATGGCCATTCCGGTGACTGTTTCACTTCTCTCCGATATTTCTTCCATTTTACCATAAATTGTGACAAGGCGAGTACATGAAATTCAAGGTGATGGCTCCAAAGAAACTGTTCTTCGTCTTCACGAATGTGAAAAACGGTATGGAAGCGATCTGTTTCATGTGGGAAAAGGGGATAATTTAAGATGGCGATCATAATCGTTGGAGGGAGGGTGTTGTACCGTTCTCCTTTTGATAGTGAAGATGAAAACAACCTTGCCCAGTAATACAATAGCCGTTCGGGCATACCGTATTGTGGGATGATTTGAATTTCAACGTGAATGCGCTCGCCGCGATTTGTGCGAACGATGACATCCAATCGTCCGGTCTTACCGTCTTCTGTTTCTTTCGTTAGTTCGGTGTTTTCAAACTGTACGTCGATGATGCGATCATCTCCAGTCCGATGTAGCAACGCATTTAAAAACGCCATGGTGATTGACTTTCTGCTTGGGTGGCCGAACAGTTGTTTAAACATAAAATCCATTTTTAAATCGAGGTATTGCATACAAATCATCCTTTCGTAGAATATAGGAGACAATTTGATTAAAATCGGGAAATAAGGGAAATGCAAAAGTGGAAAATTGAATTTTGCGGAAAATTTTTATGACAAATGGGGCGAAAAAGTGGGAGGATGAACCGTTTTTTAGGTTGAAAATTTAATTTTTGAAGGGAGAGAGTGATTAAAAGATAAAATAAATTCCAACTGTTTAAATTCAGCCCACTTGATCATGTGGCTGAATAGTTACCATTTTTCAAATTCATCGTTTACCGATTGACCTTTTGCTTTCCCAAAGATAAAATGAAAGACAATTAAAGGAACGAAGGAGTCAGGATTTCTATGCCTAGCTTTCAATATGGCAAGACAACGATAGATTATGCAGTAGAGTATAAGCCAGAAAAGCGGGATGTGACGATATCGGTTGAATGGCTAGAGGGGGTAAAAGTCGTAGCCCCTGTGGGAATAGAGGATACACTTTTACATTCTATCCTCTATAAAAAAGCTCCATGGATTATTGATAAATGGCAGGCGTTGAATCAAATTTCTGATTGCCCTGCTCCGAAAGAATTTGTAAGCGGAGAGAAATTTGCTTATTTAGGGCGCAATTATCGATTAAAAGTATATAAAAGCGAGGAAGTTACAAAGCCGGTTCTTATGTTTAAACAAGGGAAATTTATTGCCACGGTGCCACCGCATTTAACAGAAAAAGAAAGAATCTCATTTTTTCAACAAGCGTTCAAAGATTGGTATATTCTGTACGGGGAAATGAAACTACAAGAACGTTTAAAAATTTATTGCCCTAAAATGGGAGTAACCCCTACGAAAATGAAATTAAAAGAACAAAAAATGCGCTGGGGAACATGCACAAACGAAGGAGCCATATACTTAAACTGGAGAATTATGATGGCTCCTGTACCGATTATCGACTATTTACTAGTACATGAACTAGCACATCTTAAATATCCAAATCACTCCAATGATTTTTGGCATTTTGTTAAATCTATCATATCAGACTATGAACAAAGAAAAGAATGGTTGCGGATAAATGGCCCAACGTTAACTTTATAGACATGGAAAAGAGCCTTACTATGTAAGTAGAGGCTCTTTTGTCATTTATTCTGGAATATATATTTTTTGCAGGGGCAACAATGATCTCGTTTCGTTTGGCATTTTATCGTACCATTGGACAATTAAGTTTACTAACTCTTCTAAATCAATTAGCTTAACGTTATGTTGTTTTCCTATATTTTCAGCGGCTGTTGTAAATCCCCCAGTTGATACAAATAAACTATTCGCATCAATTGGATGAGCTCCTAACAGTTGTTGAATCTCAGGACCTGACGAAGCTGATTTTCGATGCTTTACCTGTACCTTAATAATCGGCTTTTCAAAACCAAATGCATCTTTATGAGCTAAAATATCGACTCCCCCGTCAGGTCCTTTTTTACTTATTTTCACATTATAGCCCATAGCTTGCAGCAATCCAGCGACTAGCTCCTGCATTTGCCATGGATCTAATTGATCAACTTTATCTTGAATCATCGTCAATGCTTTTTGAACGAAGTCTTCTTTAATAACTTCATCTTCATTGTCTTCAGGTTCACTTACTACAGGTTCTTTACCAGCTAATAATCTTTCTAATTCATCTCCCCAGTCATCCACACGAAAGACCGTCAGAGTAGAGCCAAGGGAGTTTTTTGCCCCTTGTGACAATTGGTCACGTGGAATTTGTTTCTTTTCCCATTTTACATGGATTACATTTGGATAATACTCATCTACAATTGTTTCGTCATATTCATGTTCTTTAGTAACCGTCCCCACTAAGTATTCACGTTTGTCTTTAGCGTATGTAATGATTCTATCTCCTACTTTAATTTCACGGCTAAATCTCCATACTTGACTCGCCCAAGTAATTCGTGTAGCAGGTTTTTCTTCTTCATAAATCTTGTGCGCTTTCTCAATCAAAGCTTCCCTAGTCGAATAGTTTTTTGGGTCTCCAAATTCCGCCCACCCTATCGAAGCAACTCCTTTTTGTTTCCAAACTGGAATGAGTTCATTTTGATCTCCCGCACGTACCATCCACCATTTCATTATTACTCCCATCCTTTATAAAAAATTGGAGAGTTAAAAATACTCTCCTCTTTACTTTTTATAATGAACCATCGCTAACGACATAATTTGTTGTGTAATGTTTTCTATCTGATCTTTAGGAATAACACTTGCCCGTAACTGTTTCTTGATTTTCTTCCGCATTTCTCGCTTTACATCTTCTTTGTTTACCCAATCAATGACTTGACTTTCCTCGGCAATCATGTCTGTTACAAGATGCGTCAACGCATCGATCGTATCTTTATGTTCTTCGTCTGGAAGAAGCTGTTGGAACAGCTGGTAAAATGGATATTGTTCCCGTGTAAAGCCGAGGTTTTGTGCTTGTTGGTTGACGTTTCGCATATCATTAACCATGCTGCGTAGCTTTTCTACCAATTCAGCGATATCCATCATTTTTTTCCGTCTTGCTTCGATTAATTGTTCAAGTTTTTCTCTTAAAGACGTGTAGTATACAGGGTTTTCTTCCAGCTTCACTTTAATCTCATGACGAATCGCATGTTCCATTTCCGCCGCCTGTGCTTCTTTTGAAGGGGCTTTTTCCAACCGCTCATCAAACTTACTGGACAAAATATCAATCGGTTCATGGATCACTTCGACAGACTCAGCATATAAATGCTCTGCAATTAATTGTTTGACCTTCTCGCCACACTCGGAAAGTAACTATTCACCCCAGTGCTAGTGTATAAAAAAGCCCAGCACAAATAGGGCATTTCGGTCATAGAAAATGCCCTAGGTAGCGGAAAGAACTCGATCGATCGTTTCGCCTGCCAACAGAAGACA
>NZ_JAHZOE010000028.1:0-27605 GCF_019448545.1 Anoxybacillus sp. ST4
AAACGATGCTTCTTGTGATGCAAAAAGACTGGGCGAATGTTTCTTCGCGAAACGTACCCGAAATGTTCTCTTTCACTTTGACCATGCGAAGATCGCGTTCGGCTTGGTTATTGTCAAAGGGAACATGGGCTTCACGTAAGAAACGCAGCGCTTCTTCCTTTCGTTTCTGAAGCCGTCGAACAAAAGCGAGTGCTTTTTTCGGAAGAGGCGTCTTCGCTTCCAATCGGTGTTGTGCTCTTTCTATATACATGCACCTTAAAACAATGACTTCTGTATGAACACCTTTTTTCATGGCTATACTGCTCCTAAATATTTCTATACAAAAGGAGCGGAATTGGCATGAAACGTTTGAAAATCACAAATGATCACGGTTGGACACCTCGAACACTTCGGAAACAAGAACGGAAAATCAAAGATGCTTCTCTTCGTGTTCGGGTGACCGCTGTTCGTCTTGTCATGGAAGGTCACCTCGGTAAAGATGTCGCGAAAATGGTCAACGTATGCCGTCAATCGGTTGCCCTCTACGTTGCACGTTTTAATCAAGGTGGGCTCGATCATCTACTCGATCGTCGGTTGCCACCTGGTCGCGTGCCATTTCTTACGGAAGAACAACAACAAGAAATTAGACAACTCGTGTTAACCAACACACCTGTGGATGCTGGCTGGGGCATCGCTTCATCATGGAACACGCGCATTTTACAATCTTACATTCAACAAACCTATGGTGTTTCGATGTCACGGGAAGGGATTCGCAAGTTGTTGCATCGTTTGCGTTTGTCATGGACACGCCCGACGTATAAGCTCGTCAAAGGAGACGCCAAGCGTCAAGCTGCCTTTCAAAAAGAACTTGAATTTATAAAAAAAAACTAATTACCGAGAATGTCATGCTGTTTTATGTGGATGAGACACATGTTCGTGCTTATCAAGCGTTGCGTACGACATGGGCAGAAGTAGGAAATCAAAAACACGTGCCAAGCTACGGACACCACGCCCACGTTTCTATTTTTGGCGCCGTCGATGTTCAACAAGGCGATGTGGTATTTCATCGCGCATCATCCGCCAATGCCGAAACGTTCCTTGACTTTTTGCGCCGATTGAAAGAGAAATATACGGATCAATTCCTCGTGCTTGTGTTGGACAATGCGTGTATTCATCATGCCAAGATGGTACAAGCCTTTCTTGATGGCGAGGAAGGCGATGCTTTTCATTTCATCTTTTTGCCGCCGTATTCTCCACAGTTGAACCCGATCGAACGGCTGTGGAAGTGGTTGAAAGATGAAGTGATTGCCAACGTTTTTCACAAGAATCAAAATGACATTGCCCAATCCATTACTCGCTTTGAACAATACGTTCTACAACACCCGGATGAGGTGTTGCGCCGTATCGGGTGTAATGCGTGAACCAGAGGTTAAAACGTCAATTTGGATGTATATACCTACATTGCCTTTAATGTAATCGAGCACATAGTCTTCTCCCTACATAATATCCCAATGCTCCTATATAAATTGAAGCTACAAAAACACAAGAAGGATAAAAAGGAAGCGACGTAATCGTTGCGATCCCTAAAACAACAGCCCCATCCCATTTAAATCCCCATTTTTCATCGATAAAAAAAATGAGCGCCTCTGTTACCGCACATATAAACGGAACAGCTAGTACTGCAATTGGAAAAATGGCAATAAAGAAAGAAAAACCGCTAAATAATGAGAGCGAAAGGGCAAACATGACAAACGACAACAAAACTCCTATTAAAAATTTTTTCACTCATTCTCCCCCTATTCTTCCAATTCACGAACTCGTTTTTTCATCTCTACTAATAATTGATCAAATAAATGAACGTATCGCTGGCGAATATGTTCATAAATTTCCATCGCTATTTGTTCATCGTATGTATGTGATGTCCTATTTCGATCTTCTAACATTTGAATCCACGCTTCTCCATCTTGAATAAGTCCTTCTTTAAATGCTTGTTTAATCGTTTTTCGCGGACTTGTCACTTCGTTATTTCCGTTATATTCCAAGTAACTTTTCATCCATTTCCATGCTAGCTCGTACGTAAATTCAAATCGTTGAATTGTCGCGTCAAGAACTAGGTCGTCTTTTTCCACATCACGCGTAATGCTTTGATGCAGTTTATTTAATGCTTTTTCAAAGTCAAATAGTTTATCCATGATTTTATTCATCGTCACAACGACCTCCCCTCGTTCATTCGTTAAAAAAATTGTCTTTCCTTCAAGATCAATATACGATTTGAGTTTTTCATTGCTGATCTTTTCATAATCAATAGCATCTACCGTATAAATGATATTTGCTTCCGCTAAATCGTCTTGAATGCGGTACAGCTGCTCGTTATGGCTTCTAAACTTAATCGCAATATCGATGTCCGACGTTTCTTTATAATCGCCTCTCGCCCTTGATCCGAACAAAATCACTTTTTCAATGATGTTCGCATAATTTCGAAACACACAAATGAGGTTATAAAATGTTTGCTTTTTTAATCCGTACATGTTTGTACTCAATCGCCCATCACCACCCACTTCTATATCATTTGAAAGATGTTTTTTTCATTATACCTGAAACCCCTCTTAGCATTTTCGCCAAGAGGGGTTTTCCATTAAAACATTTCGGATACCGTTTTTGCTTGCATATGAAGAAGTAAGTAGTCTGGACCGCCTGCTTTCGAGTCTGTTCCAGACATATTGAATCCACCGAACGGATGATAGCCGACGATCGCGCCTGTGCAACCGCGGTTAAAGTAAAGGTTACCAACATGGAACTCCTCACGCGCTTTTTCAAGGTTAAAGCGGTTATTTGAAATGACGGCACCTGTTAAGCCATATTCGGTATTGTTGGCAATTTCAAGCGCATGGTCGAAGTCTTTTGCTTTCGTAAATGCCACAACAGGTCCAAAAATTTCTTCTTGCATAATGCGCGCTTTCGGATCAACATCGGCAAATACCGTTGGCTGAATGAAGAAGCCTTTCGAGTCGTCTCCTTCGCCACCTGTCATTAGCTTGCCTTCTTGTTTACCGATTTCGATATACTCCATAATTTTGTTGTATGCCGATTGGTCAATAACCGGTCCCATAAACGTACTTTGTTCTTCTGGATTGCCGACTTTTAATTGCTTCGTTAGCTCAACGACGCGGTTTAATACTTGGTCGTATATATCTTCAAGCGCAACGACACGCGAGCATGCCGAGCATTTTTGCCCAGAGAAGCCAAAAGCAGATGCAACAATTGATTGTGCCGCCAATTCTAAATCTGCTTCTTTATCGACGACAATTGTATCTTTTCCGCCCATTTCCGCAATGACACGCTTGAGCCAAATTTGTCCTGGATGCACTTTCGCTGCGCGCTCGTAAATGCGAATGCCGACGTCGCGCGAGCCTGTAAAGCTAATGAAACGTGTGCGCGGATGATCAACTAAATAATCGCCTACTTCCGCACCGCTTCCTGGAATGTAGTTTAATACGCCTGCTGGAAGACCTGCTTCTTCTAGCACTTCAACGAACTTATATGCTACGACTGGCGTTGCGCTCGCTGGTTTTAACAACACCGTATTTCCTGTGACAAGCGCTGCTACAGTTGTTCCCGCCATAATCGCAAATGGGAAGTTCCATGGTGAAATGACAACGCCAACACCAAGCGGAATGTAAAAGAAACGATTCGTTTCTCCTGGACGACTCTCAACAGGAATGCCATCTTTCAACTTCAACATTTGACGTGCATAATATTCCATAAAATCAATCGCTTCCGCTGTATCAGCATCCGCTTCTTTCCACGGCTTTCCTGCTTCTTTCACAAGCAATGCGGAAAACTCATGTTTGCGACGGCGCACAATCGCTGCCGCACGGAATAAAATGTCGGCGCGCATTTCTGGTTTCGTTTTGCTCCACCATTTGAATGCGGCATCTGCTGTTTGCATCGCTTTTTCTGCTAAATCTTTATTGGCTTTCGCTACGCGACCAACCACTTCTGTTTTATTTGCTGGGTTGATGGAAACAATTTTATCTTCTGTCATGATGCGTTCGCCGCCAATGACAAGCGGATAATCTTGACCGAGATAGGCTTGCACCGTTTTTAACCCTTCTTCAAACGCTTTTTTGTTTGCTTCGACTGTAAAATCTGTAAATGGTTCATGTTTGTAAGGTTGTACCATATGTAAGCCCCCTTTGTTGAAATTACAAAAGCGTTTTCATACACACAATTCCATTCTAACGGATGGAGCATACATATTCAAATTTTTTATGGTTGATAGATGTGAACGAACGGCTCATTTTGATCTGGATTTTTTATAATGATGCTCTCCGGTCCACGCACCGAAGAAATGTAAACAGAAATCGGCATGTAATCAGGCATTTTTTCCATGAGAAGCCCCGTCACGTATTGTGTAAAACCAATGACTTCTGCCTTCCCGTAAAACTGCATCACAACGTCAATCGTCAGTTGTTGCAATTGGTCGTCGCGATAAAATGCTTTGCCGATGACTCCTGTATAATTTGGAAAAAATTCTTCAATGTCCGATTTTAAGTTTAAAAATTTCACTAAGTCGTCACGATGGTTTTTTTGCGCTTCATCGGATGGAAAGACATAATATTCTTCGTTAATATTTTCCCAATTTTTAATTGAATTGCTTCCTTTGTCTACATAGCCAGCTGCAAAAAAATGGCCTGGAACGATGGACGACTTCGGTTGCTGTTCAAATAAGCCAATAATTATAGGTACTTCCTTTAATCCATCCATTTGACGCAAACGAGAAACAATTTCTTCTGCCGCTTTTTTCCCTTCCTTCTCCATATCGCTCTTTGAAATTTTTACTTCGCGTGGATACCCTTCTTCCGTCTCATAATAATGGACAGAATTCATTGCCAACCCAATGACGACGCCACCTAACTGCACTTTGTCATTTCCTGTTTTAACTAAATAGTTATGTTCTAAAATATGGGAGATATATAGCGGATGTTTTTTATTTCTCTCTTCATTTGTTCCTTCGTTTCCAAGCGCAGGATTGAGCCCTTCCGCATTCCCTTCTTTCCGTTTCAGCCACGATTCGATCGTCTTTCGATCTAAGTATTGTCCTTGTTGAAACAAATATTGTGACGGAGAAAACTTCGTTTGTGCAATGCGCATTAAGCCGAGTTCAAACTCTTCCATATCCAATCTTGTGTTCACATTTTCAACAACGAGTCCGCGCGCCTCTCCGGGTTGAAACGGCAAAATGGTACGATAATACGAGTTAGAAATGTTGTACTTTGGAATAATCGCTTTTTGTTTTTTATTTTCTGTTTCTTGCACAACTTTTTCTTCTTGATTAAACTTTGGCGCACACGCTGAAAGAGTAAGGAGCGCACAAATGAGCAATGTCATCAACTTTTTCATCGTTCACACCCGCTTTTATTGTTGTATTTCTTGAAAAAAACGCGCTTCGTCCCAAACCGTAATGCCAAGTTGATTTGCCTTTTCTAATTTTGATCCAGCGTCTTCACCCGCGACGACAACATCTGTCTTTTTACTGACGCTTCCTGTCACTTTCCCACCTAGCGCTTCAATTTTTTCTTTCGCCTCCGCTCGCGACATGGATTGTAGCGTACCTGTTAAAACGAACGTCTTTCCAGCAAATGCGGCATTTACGTCAGCTGACCGTTTTGCACCTTTGTACACCATATTGACACCGTGTGAACGCAAACTGTCCAGCAGCTGTTTGACTTCTTCTTTTGAAAAATACGTAACAATCGAGTCCGCCATTTTGTCGCCAATTTCATGAATGGACGTCAACTCTTCCTTTGTCGCTTGTTGGAGGCGCTCGATCGTTTCAAAATGTTCCGCTAACGTTTTGGCAGCTTTTGCGCCGACATGGCGAATCCCAAGTCCGAACAATAAACGTTCAAGCGAGTTTTGCTTTGATGCTTCAATCGCATGCAGCAAGTTCGTTGCTGATTTCTCTCCCATTCGTTCTAGTGCAACAAGTTGCTCTTTCGTTAACTTGTACAAATCGGCCACACTTCGAACGAGGCCGTGCTCAAATAATTGGGCGATCACCTTTTCCCCTAATCCATCAATATTCATTGCTTGACGTGAGACGAAATGAATGAGCCCCTCGCGAATTTGTGCTGGACATTGCGGATTGACGCAACGGAGAGCCACTTCATCATCAAGTCGTACGAGCTCGCTCGCACATGCTGGACAATGCGTCGGCATATCGAACGGTTTCTCTTGCCCTGTTCGCCGCTCTGGTAACGAACGAACAACTTCCGGAATAATGTCGCCCGCTTTTTTAATCACAACGTAATCGCCAAGACGAATATCTTTTTCGCGAATGTAGTCCGCATTATGAAGAGAAGCGCGTTGTACGATCGTTCCTGCTACACGTACCGGCTGTAAAATAGCTGTCGGGGTGACTACCCCTGTCCGCCCGACGCTCAATTCAATATGAACGAGCTGCGTTACGACTTCTTCAGCCGGAAACTTATAAGCGATCGCCCAGCGCGGACTTTTCGCGGTTGCTCCGAGTTGTTTTTGCTGAGCAAACGAATCTACTTTAATGACGATACCATCAATATCGTATGGCAGCTTTTCCCGTTCTGCATGCCATCGTTCGATGTAAGAAAGAACATCGTCGATCGTTTCGCATACTTGACGTGCACAATTTGTTTTAAACCCAAGCTCATCTAAATAGCGAAGCGCTTCACTATGAGAAGTAAGCCCTAACTCTTCCGCATGGACAACACCGTATACAAATATATCTAGCTGACGGGAAGCGACGATTTTTGGATCGAGCTGACGAAGGGAGCCGGCTGCCGCGTTGCGTGGATTGGCGAATAATTCTTCCCCGTTCCTTTTGCGCTGTTCGTTCAGCTTTTCAAACGATTGTCGTGGCATGTATGCCTCTCCGCGTACTTCAATCGTCACTCGTTCACGCAAGCGGAGCGGCAACGAACGAATGGTTTTTACATTTTCTGTAATATCTTCCCCTGTCGTCCCGTCCCCGCGCGTCGCTCCTTGTACAAAATAACCGTTTTCGTAGCGAAGCGATACCGCCAAACCATCTATTTTCAATTCACATACGTAACGCACATCGCCGACTTCTTGGCGTACTCGCCGATCAAAATCGCGCAAATCCCCTTCGTTGAAGGCGTTGCTTAAGCTAAGCATCGGCACGCGATGGGTCACTTTCGCAAACGACTCTAACGGAGCTCCGCCAACGCGTTGCGAAGGGGAGTCCGGCGTTTTATATTGCGGATATTGCTCCTCGAGTTCTATTAATCTTCTCATCAATTCGTCATATTCAGCATCAGAAATAGACGGTTTGTCTAACACGTAATATTCGTAATTATATTTTTCGATTTGTTGGCGTAATTGGGCCATTTGTTTTTCCACGTCGTGCAGTGCCACATTCTCCATCCTTTCTATACTTTCGTAATCGGAGCAAACTTTGCCAATAGTCGTTTAATGCCAATTGGGCTTGAGAAGGCAACATCTAACTCTTGATCCCCATCGTTTTCCTTTACACGCACAATTGTACCAATACCCCACACTTTATGACTCACTTTCTCTCCTACGCGCCATCCCCCTTGCGAAGCTACAGATGATCGCGGAGAGGCCAATTGTTTTTTTGCTCGCTTATGTGCATATTCAATAAGCTCTTCAGGAATTTCATCAATAAAGCGAGATGGAGCGTTCACGTGGGTTTGTCCAAATAATGTGCGCATATGCGCGCGCGTCAAAAATAACTGTTCTTCCGCACGAGTGATACCGACATAAGCTAGACGGCGTTCTTCCTCCATTTCATCCTCATCATTTAACGAACGATTATGCGGAAAGATCCCTTCTTCTAGTCCGACTAAAAAGACGACAGGAAACTCAAGCCCTTTTGCCGAGTGAAGCGTCATTAAAACGACCGCATCACTTGTCTGCCCTTCACTGTTATTGTCAAGCTGATCAATGTCAGCAACAAGCGCTAAATCGGTTAAAAAGGCAACGAGCGACTTGTCCTCGTTTACTTGTTCAAAATGTTTGGTAACGGATAAAAACTCATCAATGTTTTCAAGCCGGCTATGTGCCTCTAACGTTTTTTCCTCGCGAAGCATATCGCGATACCCTGAACGATCCAACACATCTTCGACAAGCTCTGTTACAGATAAATAATGTTGCATTTGGCTCCAATGATCGATTTGTTCACGAAATTGCACGAGTGGTGCGGCAATACGAGCACTAATTCCGATCTCTTCAATATGCTTGAGCGCATCGAACATAGATATGCTGTGGGTGGATGCATAAGAGGCGATCTTATCGATTGTTGATGCGCCGATGCCTCGTTTTGGAACGTTAATAATGCGCGTCAAGCTAATGTCATCGTTCGGGTTCGCAATTAAACGTAAATACGCTAAAATATCTTTAATTTCTTTTCGGTCATAAAACTTTAAACCGCCGACAATTTTGTATGGAATGTTTGCCTTTAACAACATTTCCTCAAGCACGCGCGACTGCGCATTCGTTCGATATAATACTGCAAAATCTTTATACGTTCGTTTTCCTGTATCGACATACTCTTTAATTTTCCCGACAACGAACTGCGCTTCATCCACTTCTGTCATCGCTTCATAATATACGAGCGCATGACCTTCGCTATTTTCCGTCCAAAGTTTTTTCGGCTTTCGTTGGGTGTTATGCTCAATAACGGCATTAGCAGCCTGTAAAATACGTTTTGTTGAGCGATAGTTTTGTTCAAGAAAAATGACTTTAGCATTTGGATAGTCTTTTTCAAACGATAAAATGTTACTAATATCTGCCCCGCGCCAACGATAAATGGATTGGTCGGAATCCCCGACAACGCATAAATTTTGGAATCGTTTAGCAAGCATTTTTACTAGTAAATATTGCGAGCGGTTCGTATCTTGATATTCATCGACATGAATATATTGAAATTTTCGCTGATAATATTCCAACACTTCAGGAACACGTTGAAATAGTTGAATCGTCGTCATAATTAAATCATCAAAATCGAGAGCATGGTTGCGCAACAATCGTTTTTGATATTCTTTGTAGACGTCGGCCACAAGTTTTTCATACGGCGTTGCAGCTTGATCAGCATATGTTTCAGGCGTAATTAATTCGTTTTTCGCGCTGCTAATCGTACCTAATAGCGCACGCGGGTCATATTTTTTCGGATCAATATTGCGATCTTTTAAAATATGCTTTAGTACCGATAATTGATCGGTCGTATCCAAAATAGAGAAATTCGCATGAATGCCGATGCGATCAATATCGCGACGCAAAATGCGGACGCACATCGAGTGAAACGTGGAAATCCATATATCCTCTGCCTGTTTGCCTACGATCCGCTCCACGCGTTCTTTCATTTCGCGGGCTGCTTTATTTGTAAATGTAATAGCTAAAATGTTCC
Source organism: Anoxybacillus sp. ST4 (assembly GCF_019448545.1). NCBI lineage: Bacteria > Bacillati > Bacillota > Bacilli > Caryophanales > Anoxybacillaceae > Anoxybacillus > Anoxybacillus sp. ST4. The sequence continues at coordinate 9,407 of NZ_JAHZOE010000028.1, forward strand.
ACGGGGCAACATCTTTTTCCGCCATTAAATAAGCGATGCGATGTGTGAGCACACGCGTTTTTCCGCTTCCCGCTCCCGCCATAATTAAAAGCGGACCTTCCGTCGTCTTTACCGCCTCTTTTTGTTTTTCATTTAACCCATCTAATAACATACGAGCTGACATACTCATCTTTCCACCACCAAAAACATATGTTCTTTTTTTATTCTCCATTTATGTCCTTTTTCCTTTAACCGCTTCAACCGTTTGTAACGCCATAGGCAAATTCGTATAAATCACATTCCCAACGACAACTGTATCTGCCCACATCGCCATTTCTTTCGCTTGTTCAGGCGTATGAATGCCACCACCATAAAATAAACGCGTATGTTGCAACGTCCGTTTCACTTTCTCTACAAGCGTCACATCTCCGTACTGCCCGCTATATTCCATATAAAAAATCGGAAAACGATACATATGTTCTGCCATTCGAGCATAGGCAATGACATCTTCATCTGTTAACTCCGTTCGCGCACTTGTTAACGATGCGGCTTTACATTCGGCATTTAAAATGCAATACCCTTCAACAAACAGTTCTTCCCAATTTATTAAGTCACCAAACTGTTTTACTGCTTCATGGTGCAAATCAATTAACCAAGTGAGATCACGGCTATTAAGTACCATTGGAATAAAATAATAGTCAAATCCAGGTGTAATTGCTTCAATATTTGATACTTCTAGCGCGCATGGAACAGAAAAACGGCGTACGCGCGCAAGCAAATCGATAACATTTTCAAGCGTTACACCATCTGTCCCACCGACAACGATCGCATCTGTACCTGATTCACATACTTGTTCAAGTTGCTCGTCTGTTATATGTTTGTTCGGATCTAATTTAAACACATGTCGCCATGTTGTCATTTCATTCATTTTTTTCACCTCATCTCATTATAACAAAAATCGCAAAAAGAAGCTGACTCATTGTGAGCCAGCCTCTTCCTTTTGTTCGTTATAAATGCGATCAAGCGCCATCGCATACGCATCATTTCCGTAGTTTAAGCAACGCTTAACGCGCGAGATCGTCGCTGTGCTTGCCCCTGTTTCTGTTTCAATTTTATGATACGTATACCCTTCACGCAACATGCGTGCCACTTCTAATCTTTGCGCAAGCGCTTGTATTTCATTGACAGTGCATAGATCGTCGAAAAAGCGGTAACATTCCTCTAAATCTTTCAACGACAAAATAGCTTGAAATAATTGATCGAGCTCTCTGCCACGCAATTTATTAATTTGCATACACGTCCCCCTATTCATATTGTACTTGTTGCAAATTAGGAACGACTTGAATCCATGTCTTACCTGGAACAAACCCGAGCGGAACGCCGTCTTGATAAGGAAGAAGGCGGCCGTCAACGTTTCTCCATTGCACTTGTTGTACCGTTCCTTTTTGGAATAAATAACCTTTTCCACCTGACGTAAAATCAATATGTCTTCGTCCGTAATCATCAATCACTTCATGTGTTGCTTCAACAACAAACACATTTTCTACTGCAATAGGTGTATTCGTTTCCCGATCAACAGTCGGCTCGCCACCACTCGAACGAACGTATTTCGTTCCATCATACGTATAATGAACGTGAGCATACGATCGTTTAGAATACACAACATCAATATTCGTCGCTTCTACAGCACGTGTCAAATCATTTGAGAAAAACGGCAATGGCTTCACTTCTTCTTCAAATGCATAGCCGTTTTTTTCGGCTCCTTTTTTAATATTTTCAAAGGAAATGTAAGAGTTGTGCGGCGCTTTTCTCGTTCGATCTCGCCAAAATAACGTCCCATCGTAAAACAATCCATTGACGTAATCTACTGAACCAGACTGCAATAACCGTTGGGCCTCTGGACTCCATCCATGGCATACATATAACGCGTGAAAGCCGTTGCTTAATTGAATAAAATAATCGCGCGCGCTCCGAACAGGTCCGATCACATCAGGCTGCTCACTTTGATAAATCGCTAACAGCCGCGTAATATCCCCTTCAGCAAGCACCTCGTAGACGATATCTGCTTTATGCAACCCCGATTGCGGTCGGGCGGTAGGGTAGTTGTTAATCATAACCGCTACGACGCGTTGCATCGTTTTTTCACTCGCTGGCATACCCGTTAACGGGAACGTCCACATCGCTTCTTCTTTCCCTTGTTCATTCTCTTGTTCGATTGTTGTTGGAGGAGACTCCTTTTCTTTCATGTTTTGCTCTGCACGTTGACATCCAACACCAAACATAACCGCGAGCGTAATGAGCAATAAAAACAATAATCGCCGCAACATGAACCCAACCTTTCATTTTCGTCCCTTTTATATTTTAACGCATTATTGTTGGAAAGAGTACTGTTTTATGCATGACATCGTAAATTCCTTTCGGTGTAATGCGAATATATGGTAAATGTGTCGACGATAAAAACAACAACGTATAAACTGGATCTGCGAACGTATAACCGCGAGCTCTCAACAGTTCACCGAGCTTTTTTTCTTCCCGTATTAACGCCTCCATCGATTTCGCTGACATTAAACCGCTTAATGGGAGAGAAATTTCATGAATGACTTTCCCACGTTCACAAAGAACGATACCGCCCCCTATTTCCTTCATACGCTCAAAGGCAAGCAACAAATCCCGTTTGCTTTTCCCGATTAAAATAATGTCTCCTGTATTGGAATACGAGCTAACAAGCGCCTGCACATGTGTCGCAAACCCTTTTAACACCGTGTTCACTCGCCATTTTCCGTTGCGGTCAATAAGCATTAAAAAGCTCTCGTCATGATCGTTTGATAATTCATCTACTGACGTATCTGTCGAAATGGAATACGGCTTAATAATGACTGAGTTTTCCATATACATGCCTAAAGGCATCGAAAATTGCAAATCATCCATTTGTAAATCCCAAGCGAAAGAAAGGGGCTCAAGCCCATGTGCATCCCATTCAATTGTTGAAAAAGCATGAACCGGCGCACCGTCCCGTTTGACCCATTGTCCGCTTGCTAAAACAGAAATCGGTGTCGGATTCGAAGCATGTTCAAGTATGTTAATATGAGCAATACGCCCTGGTGTAATACTTCCGTGCAAATGATCGATATTGTAGTAACGGGCAACGTTCCACGTCGCCATGTTGTATGCGTCAATATCACGTACACCTTCTTTAAGCGCCATGCGAATCATTTCGTCAATCATTCCATTTTCATAAAATGTAGGCGTCGAACCGTCCGTCGTAAACATGCAATGGTCGTAATGGTGAATGCCACATTGTTTCATCTCTTGCAGCAATGTCGGTAAATCAGGGCGAATAGATGAATGACGCAACGATACTGTATAACCTTGCATTAATCGTTTATATACATCGTTCCCTGTCATCGCCTCATGATCCGCATCCGCTCCAAACAGTTTCATTTTCGTTAACGTGCGGTCTGAAGCTCCTGGAAAATGCCCCTCTACTTTCTTACCAAGCTTCTTTGCCTCTTGCATCCAATGGAGGACGAAATCGTCTCCTTCTAGCAGTTTAGGCCATCCAGTTAATTCACCAACTTGTAAGACAGCATCGTTTTCAAGCCATGCTTTCATGTTCCGATATGAAAAAAGATGTTCTTCTCCATCCATTTCTGTTTGCGGATCAAGCCGGCACCACCAGTACATCGTCACCGGTTGTTTTTCCATCGCTGCTAAAAAAGAAAACGCTTTCTTTTTTGTCAACTGTAAAAAAAGAAATAAGTTATCGTTAATGAGTGTCGTCGTACCAAACTGCGCTGCATATTCCGCTAACGTCTGGGGATTATATAACTGAAACGGGTGAGCATGAGGCTCAATGTAACCAGAAACAAGCATACGATTCGTGCAATCAACGACTTCACATGAGTCCAACTGTTTCGGCTTATTCGGACCGACATATACAATTCGGTCATCGCAAATCCATATGTTTCCTTGCACCCATTGACGCAAGTATGGATGTAAATATGTTGCGTTCAATAATACTTTCGTTGGCGCTTGCCTCCCGTCAACAATCGCAACGTGTTTACGAATTTGTTCGCTTTTCCATCGATACCGTTTTTCTATCATGATCGCTTTCCTCCTAAATCGTACCATCATCTATACACATTTTAACGGATGAAAGCGAATTTCACAAACAAAAAGGAGAGAGAACATGAAACAAAACATCGGTATAATCAATGCGATGATTCGCATCACATGCGGATTTACGATGCTTGCTTGGGCAACTGCCAATCTTTCCCGCAAACCGTGGCGTGAATCATATATGTGGATAATCATGCTTGCTGCCATGAAAATTGCGGAAGGAATTGTTCGTTTCTGTCCTGTGATGGCATTGTTCGAACGATATCAATGTCATTGTGAACAAGATCATGAACGAAAGAACGCCATTCCGATTGAACCAGTTAACCCTTCATAACAACACCCCCTTGTACACGTACAAGGGGGCAAAAAGGAGAGAACGCATATGATGACAGAATATATAACAGACACGTTCTTCATTCTTATTCTTTTAATCGGTAGTATCGTTGCGCTTAGTTTTGTATATATTCGCAAGAGGCGCGTACGATAGCTTTATGACCAATATCGCGGCGATAGAATAGCCCATCGCACTCAATATATTGTATTTGTTCGTACACGAGACGCTGTGCTTCTTTTAACGTTTTTCCACTCGCCACAACGAGGAGCACTCGTCCCCCGTCCGTTGCCCATTCATTATTTACGCACTTTGTGCCAGCGTGAAAAACTTGTGCTTTCGTGATTCGTTCTAATCCCCGAATGATCGCTCCTTTTTCATATTGATCTGGATACCCTTTCGCAGCTAAAACGACACCAAGGGTAGCTTCGTCGCTCCAATGCAACGTAACAGGCTTATCTTCTAAAAGTGAGACGATGACTTCAACAAGATCATTTTGCAAACGCGGCAAAATGACTTGTGCTTCAGGGTCACCAAACCGTGCATTAAATTCGATGACTTTTGGCCCTTCTTCCGTCGCAATTAATCCTGCATATAAAAATCCAGTAAATGAACAGCCTTCTTTCGTTAATGCTTTCACCGTCGGTTTGACGATCGTTTCCATCGCATCGTGAACGATCTGTTCGCTTATTTGCGGCACAGGAGAATACGCCCCCATTCCTCCCGTGTTCGGACCTTGATCATCATCGAACGCTCGCTTATGGTCTTGGGCGATAACCATCGGATATACACGTTCTCCATGTACAAATGTCATAAGCGAAAATTCTTCGCCTTGTAAATATTGCTCAATGACAACTTGTCCCCCCGCTTCACCAAACTTTTTGGCAACCATAATGTCATGCAAAGCATGGAGCGCCTCTTCAACTGTCATCGCCACCGTTACCCCTTTTCCTGCTGCAAGCCCATCCGCTTTAATGACAATCGGAGCCCCTTGTTCATGCACATATTGTACAGCTTCATCATACTTTGTAAATGTCGCATAGCTCGCTGTCGGAATGTTATATTTTCTCATCAAATCTTTCGCAAATGCTTTGCTTCCTTCAATTCGCGCCGCCTGCTGTTTTGGACCAAAAATGCGTAATCCTTCCCTTGCGAAACGATCAACTACCCCTGCCAACAGCGGTGCTTCCGGTCCAACAATCGTTAAATCAATCGCTTCTTTTTTCGCCCATTGCACAAGCGCTTCGACGTCAGTCTCTAAAATCGGAACGCGCGTAGCGATTGCATTCATTCCATCGTTTCCTGGCGCCACGTATATGTGGGTCACGAGCGGGCTTTGTGCTACTTTCCATGCAAATGCATGCTCTCGGCCACCACGACCTATAATGAGCACTTTCATCCGTTGCTTCCCCCTTAATGTTTAAAATGGCGAACGCCTGTAAATACCATGGCTATTCCATATTCATTAGCTTTTTGAATCGAATCTTCGTCACGAATGGATCCACCCGGCTGAATGATCGCTGTCACCCCTGCCTGAGCAGCTGCTTCAACTGTATCACTCATCGGGAAAAATGCGTCGGAAGCTAATACCGCTCCTTTAGCTTTCTCTCCCGCCTGTTCAATCGCAATGCGAGCAGCTCCAACACGATTCATTTGTCCAGCGCCAACGCCAACCGTCATGCCATTTCTCGCTAAAACAATTGCATTCGATTTCACATGTTTAACAACGCGCCAAGCGAACGTTAAATTCGCCCACTCTTCTTCTGTCGGCTGTCTTTCGGTCACTACTTGGACATTCGCATCATCAATCGTATATATGTCTTCATCTTGAACAAGCAGTCCACCACGTACGGATACGACAAACGGCTCTTGTTTTCGCTCCGCTTGAAAATCAACCGTTAGCAAACGAATATTTTTCTTTCTCGTTAATAGCGCAAGTGCCTGTTCTGTAAACGATGGGGCAATGACAATTTCTAAAAAGATGTCGCTTAGCTGTGCGGCTGTTTGTTCATCGACTTCGCGATTTAGTGCTACAATACCACCAAAAATGGACGTTGGATCGGCTTCGTAAGCTTTTTGAAACGCCTCAGCAATCGTTTCACCAATACCTACCCCACACGGATTCATATGTTTTACTGCCACCGCTGCCGGCTCGGTAAACTCCGCAACAATTTGCAACGCGGCGTTTGCGTCATTAATGTTGTTGTACGATAGCTCTTTGCCGTGCAACTGCTTCGCGGCCGTAATAGAAAACGGTGAACGGAGCGGCCTTTCATAAAATGCAGCTGTTTGATGTGGATTTTCCCCATATCGTAGCGACTGTTTCTTCACAAAGGTCATCGTCATCGTTTCTGGGTATGTTTCTCCAACGATGTTCGTTAAATATTGGGCAATCGTCGCATCGTACGCTGCAGTATGGCGGAACACTTTTGCCGCCAACGTCCGTCTCGTTTCAAGTAACACCTCACCATATTGTTTCAGCTGTTCAATCACTAAATGATAATCGTCCGGGTCAACAACAGCTGTCACATACGCATGATTTTTCGCCGCCGCCCTTAGCATCGTTGGACCGCCAATATCAATATTTTCGATTGCTTCTACAAGGGAAGCATTCGGTTTTGCAATCGTTTCTTGAAATGGATACAAGTTCACAATAACAAAATCAATTGGTGTAATGGCATGTTCCTTTAATTGCTGCGCATGCACTTCATCTTCCCGAACAGCTAACAGCCCACCATGAATATGTGGATGAAGGGTTTTCACACGACCATCTAAAATTTCTGGAAAGTTTGTTACCTCTGAAATACTTGTTACTGGGATGCCGTGTTCCGCTAATACGCGTTTTGTGCCGCCCGTCGAAATGATTTCCACCCCAAGCTCCGTTAATTTCTTAGCGAATGTAACGATTCCTTTTTTATTTGACACGCTAATGATTGCTCGTTTTTTCATCGCTTGTACTCCCTTTCTCCGTCAACAATTGTTGAATAACTTGTGGATACAACGTATGTTCGATTTCATGAATACGATGTTCAATGCTCTCAAGCGGCTCACCGTCATAAATGTATAACGCCTGTTGAGCGATGATCGGCCCTGTGTCCATTCCTTCATCAACATAATGAACGGTCACACCTGTAACTTTCACGCCATATCGATACGCTTGCCCGATCGCATCTTTACCTGGAAAAGCGGGTAAAAGCGACGGGTGAATATTGACAATTTTGTTCCGATAAGCTTGTAAAAGTGTAGGACCGATCAGTCGCATATATCCCGCTAAAACAATCCAATCCACACCTCGTTCGCGCAACTGTTGTAAAATCTCACGCTCAAAACATTCTTTTGTTTCATATTGTTTCGGATGAAAAACAAATGACGGCACGTGTTCGCGAATGGCCCGTTCAATGACTTTTGCATGCGGTCGGTCACATACAAGAAGAGCTACGTCTGCTTGTATCTCTCCTTTTTTTGCCGCATCGACAATCGCTTGAAAGTTCGTTCCGCTCCCCGAAGCAAAAATAGCTATTCGCTTCATTCGATTTTTCCTCCTGCAAACGATACACCCGTTCCTTCCTTTATCCGACCGATCACATACACTTGCTCTCCAAACGATTCAAGCAACTGCACAACGTCTGGCACAACGTCGCTATCGACAGCCATGACGAAGCCAATTCCCATATTAAAAATATTAAACATTTCCGCTCGTTGCAGCCTCCCGTGTTGCTGAAGGAAATTAAAAATCGGTGGAATCGGCCATGAGCCGTAGTCTATCTCCGCTTGTAATCCTTTTGGCAACATACGCGGAATATTTTCAATAAACCCGCCCCCTGTAATATGAGCCATTCCTTTTACACGAACTTGTTTCAATGCTTCCAGTACGGCACGAACGTAAATACGCGTAGGTGTTAACAGTTCTTCACCAAGCGGACGAGAAAAAGGCTCGTATATGTCATCTAATCGCAAGTCGGCATCCTTTATAATTTTTCTCACGAGCGAATAGCCGTTGCTATGCAAACCGCTTGATGCAAGACCAATGAGCACATCCCCTGGGACAATCCCATCCCCTGTAACTACTTTGTCTTTTTCTGCCACACCAACTGCAAATCCAGCTACGTCATATTCATCTTCACTATACATGCCTGGCATTTCTGCCGTTTCCCCGCCGATAAGCGCACACCCTGCTTCGACACATCCATCTGCTATTCCTTTGACGATATGTTCAATTTTTTCTGGAATCGCTTTTCCACAGGCGATGTAGTCAAGGAAAAAGAGCGGCTCCGCCCCTTGTACGACGATATCGTTCACGCACATTGCAACACAATCGATACCAATCGTGTCGTGGCGGTCGAGCTTGAAAGCAAGCATTAGTTTTGTTCCTACTCCGTCCGCTCCTGATATGAGTACTGGTTGTTTATATCCAAGTGAAGAAAGGTCAAACATTCCTCCAAAACCACCTAAACTTCCTAACGCACCAATTCGGGCAGTTTTGGCGACATGTTTTTTCATCCGCTCGACCGCTTCATAGCCAGCTTCAATATTCACACCGGCTTGTTTGTACGAATGTGCCAACGTACTCCCCTCCTATCTTCGTCGGATATTGTCCAGTAAAGCAAGCTAAACATTGGCCACAGCTCGGCGAATCATCTGGGCGCCCAATTGCTTGCAGCAGCCCTTTTTGACTTAAAAAAGCGAGCGAATCCGCTTCGATGAGCTGGCGAATCTCCTCTACTGTATGTGTAGCAGCAATAAGCTCTTCTTTTGTCGATGTATCAATACCGTAAAAACATGGGTGAGTAATAGGTGGAGAGCTAATGCGCACGTGTACTTCCGTCGCTCCAGCTTCCCGAAGCATGCGTACGATGCGCTTGCTTGTCGTCCCGCGCACGATAGAGTCATCAACCATAACGACACGCTTGCCAGCTACAACCCCACGAACAGGTGACAATTTCATTTTTACACCTTGTTCGCGGAGAGCTTGAGACGGTTGGATGAACGTTCGCCCAACATATCGATTTTTAATTAGCCCTAATTCGTACGGAATACCCGTCGCTTCCGCATAGCCGATCGCAACAGAAATGCTTGAGTCGGGCACACCTGTCACCACATCCGCTGCAACAGGGGCTTCAACGGCTAACTGTTTTCCTAGATTTTTTCGTGCTGTATGAATGTTAATGCCATCAACGTTGCTATCAGGACGGGCAAAATAAATATATTCCATGCTACAAATCGAACGGGAAACTTTAGGGGCAAAACGCTCGGAACGAACGCCTTGTTTATTAATCATAATGAGCTCCCCTGGCTCAACCTCCCGTTCATATGTGGCACCAATGACATCAAACGCACACGTTTCCGATGCGACGACATATGCCTCGCCTAAACGACCTAACGACAGAGGGCGAAAACCATGCGGATCAAGGGCGATATACATTTCGGTTTCCGTTAAAATAAGAAAAGCGAAGGCGCCCCGCAAATGCGTTAATGCTTCTTTAATTCGCTCTTTTAAAATCGGTTCATCACTTCGCTTAATTAAATGGGCGAGCACCTCTGTATCGGACGTCGTTTGAAAAATACTTCCTTGTTGTTCTAAGCGGAAACGAAGCTCATCGGCATTCACTAAATTTCCGTTGTGCGCAAGTGCTAAACTGCCGCCTTGTGAGCGAAACAAAAGCGGTTGAACGTTCGCGTACCCGCCCCCACCAGCAGTGGAGTAACGGACGTGGCCGATGGCGGCCATGCCCGTTAATTTTTCTAACTCTCCGCGACTAAACACTTCTGTTACTAAGCCAAGTCCTTTATGAAACTGTAGCGTTCCGTTACCTCCGACAACAATGCCTGCCCCTTCCTGGCCGCGATGTTGTAGACTGTGCAGCCCATAATATGTCAATGTCGCCGCTTCCTCGTGTCCCCAAATGCCGAAAATCCCACACTCTTCGTTTAATCCTTTGATTTCAGCAAGCATGGAATAGCTCCTTTCCATACATTTCGCATTGTTTCTACTGGAACGTGGATGATACTCGTATCCCCATTCACCACATGAAGCATTTCATCGTTCGTCACTTCCCCAATACATATCGCTTGAACGAGCTGTTCAAACGCTTGACGATGTTCCTTTTTTACAGAAACGATAAAGCGTGATTGTGTTTCACTAAACAATTCCGCAACAACATCACCGTCGATTGTCACATACGCTCCTAAACCTTTTGTGCTCATTAAACATTCCGCAAGCGCAATCACCAAGCCACCTTCCGATATGTCATGCGCTGATGCTACTACTCCAGCTCGAATCGCGGTGAGAAGCTGTTGTTGTCGCTCTGCTTCTACATGTAAATCAATCGTTGGCGCTTTTCCAAAAATGCGACCTGTTAGCCATTTTTGTAGCTCGCTCCCACCAAATTCTTGCTTCGCTTCCCCAATGACATAAATCAAGTCACCTGGCTGTTTAAATGACTGTGTCGTAATATGGTTGATATCCTCAACGACGCCGACCATACCGACAATTGGTGTCGGATAAATCGCTTCGCCGTTCGTCTCATTGTAAAGCGATACATTTCCACTAATGACGGGCGTTTCAAGTACACGGCACGCTTCGCTCATTCCTTCTACCGCTTTTTCTAGTTGCCAAAAAATTTCCGGTTTCTCTGGGTTTCCGAAATTTAAACAATCGGTCACCGCAAGCGGTTGAGCGCCGGAACAAACGATGTTGCGCGCCGCCTCTGCAATCGCGATTTTTCCACCGACTTCTGGATTTAAATAAACGTAGCGGGAATTGCAATCAGTCGTCATCGCTAACGCTTTATTTGTGCCGCGAATGCGCAACACAGCTGCATCAGATCCTGGCGCAACAACTGTGTTTGTCCGCACCATATAATCGTATTGCTCATATACCCATTCTTTACTTGCAATCGTCGGTTGACTTAATAATGCAAGCAACGTTTCTTCATAATCGTTAATCGTCGGTACGTACTCAATCGTTTGAAACTCGCGATAATACGCCGGTTCTTTCGATGGCTTATAATATACAGGAGCATCTTTAGCAAGCGCATCAACCGGAATTTCAGCAACGACTTCCCCGCGGTGATACAAACGCAACATATGGTCATCTGTTACGCGACCAATCGCTTTCGCTTCTAGCCCATATTTAGCAAACACATCTATCATTTCTTGTTCGCGACCCTTTTGAACGACGAGAAGCATGCGCTCTTGTGACTCAGATAGCATCATTTCATACGGTGTCATTCCTGTTTCGCGTTGTGGTACAAGATCTAAATTTAGTTCAATACCAGAGCCTGCCTTGCTCGCCATTTCCGCTGACGAACTTGTTAAACCTGCAGCCCCCATATCTTGCATGCCAATGAGCGCATCGGAATGAATGACTTCCAAACAAGCTTCAAGAAGCAATTTCTCCATAAACGGATCCCCGACTTGAACAGCTGGACGCTTTTGTTCAGATTGTTCCGTTAATTCTTCCGATGCAAATGTCGCCCCATGAATGCCGTCACGTCCCGTTTTCGCACCGACGTACATAACCGTGTTTCCAACGCCTGCCGCGATCCCTTTTTGAATCTCTTCATGGCGAATAATTCCGACACACATCGCATTCACGAGTGGATTTCCTTCGTACGCTCCATCAAATTGCACTTCTCCCCCAACTGTCGGAATGCCGACGCAATTTCCGTATCCAGCAATGCCTGCAACGACGCGCTCAAATAAATATTTCACGCGCGGTGACGTTAATTCCCCAAAGCGAAGCGAGTTTAATAACGCAATTGGTCGCGCGCCCATCGAAAACACATCGCGAATAATGCCGCCAACGCCTGTCGCTGCCCCTTGGTACGGTTCAATTGCAGACGGATGGTTATGGCTTTCGATTTTAAAGGCGACGGCTAATCCATCTCCGATATCGACAATGCCTGCCCCTTCCCCTGGTCCTTGAAGCACATGTTTTCCTTCTGTCGGAAACTTCTTTAACACAGGTTTCGAATTTTTATAGCTACAATGTTCCGACCACATAACCGAGAAAATGCCTGTTTCCGTATAATTCGGTAAACGTCCAAGAATGCGCTCAACCATCGCAAACTCTTCGTCCGTTAACCCCATTTCCCGATATAACTTTTGCTCTTTAATTATCGCTGGACTTGGCTCAAGTAGTAACGACATGTGCGTCCCTCCAATATGTCACGATTGATTGAAACAGTTTTAACCCGTCAGCTCCGCCAAGCAGTTCATGAACAGCACGCTCAGGGTGCGGCATCATTCCGAGTACATTCCCTTTTTCGTTCACAATGCCTGCAATGTTTTGTAAGCTGCCATTCGGATTTTCTCCCTCATACCGAAAAACGATTTGATTGTTCGCAATAAGCTGGTGCAATGTGTTTTCATCACAATAATAGTTTCCTTCTCCATGGGCAATCGGGATCGTAATAATTTCCCCGCGCTCATATTGGGATGTAAACATCGTTGCATTATTTTCGACACGAAGTTTTACCGGACGGCAAATAAACGTTAGCGTATCGTTGCGCCGCATCGCTCCAGGAAGGAGACCCGCTTCGAGTAAAATTTGAAATCCGTTACATACACCTAAAATCGGCTTCCCTTCTTCTGCAGCTTTTTTGATCGCTTTCATGACGTTCGAAAAGCGCGCAATCGCTCCAGATCGCAAATAATCCCCATATGAAAAACCGCCTGGCAAAAGAATCGCATCAAATTCATCTAAACTTTCCGCATCATGCCAAACGTATTCAACATCTTCCCCTAATTCATCTGCAATCGCATGATACATGTCGACATCGCAGTTGGAACCCGGAAATACAATGACCGCAAATTTCACTGGACGACGACCTCCTCAATGTCATAGCGATAATCCTCAATAACCGTGTTCGCCAACAACTTTTCGCACATATCTTTCACGAGTTCATCTATGTCCCGGTCACTTTTTGCTACCGTTAATTCCATGAACTTTCCAATACGCACATCTTGCACCTCATGATAACTTAAGCTATGAAGCGCTCCTTTTACAGCATTACCTTGTGGATCCAATACATTTTCACGCAATGTGACGTACACTTTTACTTTGTACATGATAATCCTCCTAATCGTTGTAAAAGTTTTGTATATGTTTCTGTTAAGTCGCCTAAATCGCGGCGAAATACGTCTTTATCGAACTTTTCTTTCGTGTATACATCCCATAATCGGCACGTATCTGGGGAAATTTCATCCGCCAGCAACACCGCCCCCGTTTCATCTTTTCCAAACTCTAATTTAAAGTCGACAAGCTGTAAGTCACATGAACGAAATAAAGAAGTTAAAATGTCGTTCACGCGGAACGCTATTTGCTTCATGTGCACAAGCTCATCGGGGGAAGCAAGCTGCAACAGAGCGATATGATCTTCTGTTAATAGAGGATCGCCTAAAACGTCATTTTTGTAATAAAATTCTACAATCGGCTTCTCGATGACGGCTCCTTCCTGAAGACCGATTCGTTTCGCTAGACTACCGGCGACAATATTGCGGACAACAACTTCGAGGGGAATAATCGTCACTTGTCGCACAAGCTGTTCGGTGTCAGATATTTTACAAATAAAATGATTATTTACACCTGCTTCATGTAACAAGGAAAATAGTAAACTCGTAATCTCGTTATTCAATCTCCCTTTTCCAGCAATCGTTGCTTTTTTCTCACCGTTAAATGCTGTTGCTTCATCTTTATATTCAATCCATAACACGCCCCCTTCGTTCGTTGCATACACTTTCTTCGCCTTTCCTTCATACAGAAGGTGTTGCTTCTCCATGTTCTCTCCCCCAGTTATACAGAATATTAGGAAATTTTTTTGTATAGGTAAGGACAGCGCCTTACCTACTGCAAACCAAGTCGCTCAAAAATCGTGTCGACATGCTTTAAGTGATAGTTGTAATCAAAGCAATCCGCGATTTGTTCCTTTGTTAAACGACTTGTAATTACTTCGTCCGCTTCAATTAACGAGCGAAACGGCACTTGTTTTTCCCACGCTTCCATCGCTTTTGGCTGCACGAGATCGTACGCTTCCTCACGCGTCATCCCCGTGTCAATGAGCGCTAGCAACACGCGCTGAGAATAAATAAGCCCGAGGGTACGATCCATATTTTTCTTCATGTTTTCAGGGAATACCGTCAAGTTTTTCACAATGTTTGTAAAACGATGAAGCATGTAGTCTAGAGCGATCGTTGCATCCGGTAAAATAATACGTTCCGCAGACGAGTGTGAAATGTCGCGTTCATGCCAAAGCGGTACATTTTCATAAGCTGTTAACATATAGCCGCGAATGACACGCGCCATGCCTGTCATATTTTCCGAACCGATCGGATTGCGCTTATGCGGCATAGCCGATGAACCTTTTTGTCCCTTTGCAAAAAATTCTTCCACTTCACGCGTTTCACTTTTTTGTAATCCACGAATTTCAACTGCAAATTTTTCAATGGATGTCGCAATTAAAGCGAGCGTCGCCATATAGTGCGCATGACGATCACGCTGCAACGTTTGCGTTGAAATTGGTGCAGGCTGTAAGCCAAGTTTTTCACATACGTACTGTTCGACAAACGGATCAATGTTTGCATACGTGCCAACCGCACCAGAAATTTTTCCAACGCGCACCGTTTCCGCTGCTTGCTTAAAACGTTCTAAGTTGCGTTGCATTTCAGCATACCAAAGCGCCAATTTTAATCCAAACGTCGTAGGCTCGGCATGTACACCATGCGTTCTTCCCATCATGACCGTATATTTATGCTCAATCGCTTTTTCTTTTAACACCGCGATAAAGTTTTCTAAGTCGCGCAATAAAATGTCATTTGCCTGTTTTAGTAAATACGACAATGCGGTATCAACAACATCCGTAGACGTCAGTCCGTAATGTACCCATTTTCGCTCTTCTCCTAACGTCTCTGATACGGCACGCGTAAAGGCAACGACATCATGACGCGTCTCTTCCTCGATTTCTTTAATGCGTTCAATGCGAAACGATGCGTTTTGACGAATTTTTTCCACATCTTCTTTCGGAATAACTCCTAATTCCGACCATGCTTCACACGCTAAAACTTCGACTTCTAGCCAAGCACGAAAACGGTTCTCCTCCGTCCAAATCGCTCCCATTTCCGGTCTTGTGTAACGTTCAATCATACGTTCATCCTCCGATCTGTCCAAATCGCAAATTCGTCTATTTTTCGTTGCATCTCATCGACATCGTCAACTAACCACGTGATATGCCCCATTTTCCGCTTCGGCTTCGCTTCTTTTTTTCCATAAAAGTGAACATGAGCATCGCGAAATTGATCGATGTTTCGAATAACGTCGTCAACATGTTCTCCTAAAATATTGACCATAATTGCAGGTTTTAATAATTTTGTACTACCAAGCGGCCAATTGCACACAGCACGAATATGTTGTTGAAATTGCGATGTGATACAACCGTTTATTGTATAATGACCTGAGTTGTGCGGTCTAGGAGCAAGTTCATTGACATATAACTGCCCATCTTCTGTTAAAAACATTTCAATGGCTAGTGTGCCGACAAGTTGAAATGTTTCCGCTAATCGTCGAGCATACATTTCCGCCTGCGCAATGGTTTTCTGGCTAACTTGGGCTGGAGCAATCGTTTGATGCAAAATATTGTCGCGATGAATGTTCTCGACAACAGGGAACAGCTCTATTTCACCAGAAACGCTACGCACAACGATAATAGATAACTCTTTCACAAACGGCACCCATGCCTCCAATACACATTCACCGTAAGCGAGCAGCGAGCGCGCCTCATGAATATCATCTAAACAACGGATAACCACTTGCCCTTTTCCATCATACCCTCCCCGACATGTTTTCAATACAGCCGGAATGCCGATCTCCTCAATCGCCCGTTCCAATTGTTCTTCTTCCAGTACGAGACGACAAGGGGCAACAGGCAACCCGGCAGACTGAACTGCCTGTTTTTCTTTCCAACGATGCTGTGTAATAGAAAGCAGCTCGCTTCCTTGCGGCACATATCCCTTCTCTACTAATCGATTCAACGCATCAGCATCAATATTTTCAAACTCATATGTCACAACATCGCTCACTTCGGCTAAATGATGTAACGCTTCTTCATCGCTATACGAAGCGACAATTTCAATGTCAGCCACTTGAGCACAAGGCGATTGCGGAGTAGGATCAAGAACCGCTACGAAAAATCCCATCTCTTTTGCAGCGAGCGCCATCATTCTCCCTAACTGACCTCCGCCAATAATACCAATCGTTTGCCCCGGTACAATCACTTTACTCAAGCTGATCACTACTTTCTATCACCTGTTTTCGAATTGCCTCACGCCGCATCCGCAATGCATCCATGTACGCCGGATCGTGCGTTCCGAGAATCGATACTGCAAGCAATGCCGCATTGACGGCACCTGCTTTTCCGATAGCCACTGTCGCTACTGGCACTCCTCCGGGCATTTGGACGATAGAAAGCAACGAATCAAGACCATTTAGCGTTTTAGACATAACCGGAACACCAATAACAGGCAACGTTGTTTTAGCTGCTACCATCCCCGGCAAATGAGCAGCTCCCCCTGCTCCAGCGATAATGACTTTAATTCCACGCTCTTCAGCTGTTTCGGCATATGCAAACATAAAGTCAGGTGTACGATGGGCCGAAACAACTTTTTTTTCAAACGGAATATGAAATTCTTCTAATATATCACATGCATGACGCATCGTTTCCCAGTCTGATTGACTTCCCATAATAACAGCTACAAGTGGCCGCATGTATATTCACCCTCCTTATTATCCATTCAGAAAAAAATCCAGAACGACGCCCCTCGATCATAAGGGAAAGCATCGTTCTGGACATATTTCGCCCATTGGGTGAAAAAAGCCAATAAGATCCTTTCCCTCATAGTCCAATAATTTACGGTTATTGGGTAGAGACTTTTGGGCCATATTCCCAAAATTATATGAGGGTTCAACAACGTATTCATTTATCTTCATCTTACCAGTCGTTTTTCAATCATGTCAACATAAAATCGAACATTTTTACAAACAAAATAATTAATGTTCGGTTTTTACTTAAAAATCACCATTTCATCTCTTTCACCATATAGTAAAAAGAAAAAGAGAAAGGGGAGAAGCTTATGGATTGGACAAAGCAATGGGAAGCCTTTTTTACTCATCCATTTTGGAACTCATCAAATTCCTTTTCTTCCTATTCATCAGGCATCAATATGTATCGTCGTGATAATGAGCTACTTGTCGTCGCAGCGATCCCAGGGTTAGCACATGTACACGATGCAGAAGTGTACATTCATTATAATACATTAGAAATTAAAGCTAATGTTCAATTGCAATTTGAAGGATTTGAACTAATTGAAGAAGGAATTACACAAGAACCTTTTGAACGAGAGATACAACTTCCCTTTCCTGTAGGGGAGAAAGTGGAAGCTGTGTACGAGAACGGACTGCTATTTGTTCATCTTCATCGTCTCGTCCCTGATCATATAAAAAGGAAGGTGGACATTAAATAAAAAATGAGCTAACCGATATAGGTTAGCTCTTCACTATGGGGGAGAGGATTGTAAAAGCGTTAAACGCAAATACATGGACAAAAAAAGTTAGAGAACAAAACGGAGATGCTCTCTAACTTGCTATGTCCGCCCGGCAACGTCCTACTCTCGCAGGCGGTGTCCCGCCAACTACCATCGGCGCTGGAGAGCTTAACTTCCGTGTTCGGGATGGGAACGGGTGTGACCTCTCCGCTATCGTCACCGAGCAAACATGCT
>NZ_JAHZOE010000029.1:0-26536 GCF_019448545.1 Anoxybacillus sp. ST4
GTGTCTTCTGTTGGCAGGCGAAACGATCGATCGAGTTCTTTCCGCTACCTAGGGCATTTTCTATGACCGAAATGCCCTATTTGTGCTGGGCTTTTTTATACACTAGCACTGGGGTGAATAGTTACATCATAGGGTTAGTCGTTAGTATTTTATTATTAGTCATAAAAAGTACCGCAAAGGATTTTTTGAAAACATATTCTCTCGATTGGATTATTGATGTGCTACTTTTTCTCATATTTATCGTAATTGTAATACAATATATCCAAAAGAAGAGAAAAAACTAGAAATAAAGGATGCCCACATGAGGCATCCTTCATCTATTACTTCTTCAAGTTGTAGAACGTTTTTACTCCATCGTATACCGCTGTTTCACCTAATTGATCTTCGATGCGAAGCAATTGGTTGTATTTTGCAACGCGGTCTGTACGTGAAGGTGCACCTGTTTTATCCATTTTTCATTCAAGATACGGAATGTGCCATCTCCGCTTCGTTCATGTTGGAAGGGAGAAGAAGCTTCCTGCACGCGCTTATATTCCCTTTCCGTCGAGGAATGGTCTCTCTAAAACAACTCCAACTGCTCCGTTTCGCCGAGCCGTTCGAGCGATTTCGGGGCGTGGTCTTGGAAGTAGGCATGATGGATCCATTTTTCCTGCGTCATGATTTGTTTGTTCGGGTCGGACGACGGGCGCAGGCGGCAGCTGTAAATGATCGGGAAATAATCGCGGAGAAACTTCCCTTCCGCATGCGCCGTCAACGCGATAATTTGAAAGCCGAGCTGTTCGGCGATAAAGAACACCGGATTTAAGACGTGGTCGCTTGACGCTTTTCCGAATGGGTTGTCCAAAATGACGGTGCGATGGCGCTTCATCGTCGGTTGGAGGCGCTGTTTTTTCTCGGCGACGTAATTGAGGATGCCTAAAAAGAGCGTCATGTTTTTGCTCCATTTTTCGCCTCCGGACCAGACGTTGCTTTGCTCCCACGAGTACGAGCGCGTCGTCACTTTGTTGTCGTTCGTCACTTTGCGGCAGTTCACTTTCATGCCTTCGTTGTTCATGACGACTTGGAGAAGTTGCTTCGATTGCAGCCACATTTCGATTTCCTTCCGCACTTTCGCTTCATCTTGCTGGCCGTGTTCGTTTAAAAAGCGCTCAGACTCAAGCTGCTGCAACATCCATTCAATATGGTTGCGGATGCGCGCTTTTCCGACTTCTTCTTCCCACTCCGGAATGGTAAACGTGAAAATGCGCTTCCATTCGTCCCCGACTTTGACTCTCGTCTTGTTCGGAATTTGCCTCAATTCTTCGACCAATGTGCGCAAATGCGTGTGGATATGGTTGATAAAAGCCTGCAGCTCGGCGTCTTTTTGCCGGATATGTTCATTCGCGTAGTTCGTCGCGCTTTCGACGCTTTTCATCATATGTTTCTTAAAGCTGATAATGTCTTCGTACGTTTCTTTATGCTCAATGCCGCTAATCGCCATTTGCTGCATTTTCATATCTTGAATCGACGTGCGGCAAAACTCCCGAAACGACCGTTTGGCGCGCTCGACGCGCTCTTTTGCCGCTTCGGCTGCTTGTTTTCCCACCTTTAAGCTTTCCGTGACCCCTTCGATGAAGCCGCGGCGGTCGTATGAAAATGCCATCGCTTCTTCCGCGCTCAACGATAAGGCGGCGATCGTCGGCGCGTTGAAATGATGCACCTCTTTCGCTACTTCCAGCTGACGCGCCGCCTCCTCGATGCTTTTCATCTCTTTGTCAAGGCGCTCGCGTTCTTGTTCGAGAAACGCTTTCCGCTTTGCGAGCGCTTCTTGTTCCGCTTCCAACTGCGCGGCGATGTCGTCAAGCGGCGCAGCGAACGGCCACCGCGCCTCGTCCGGGAATTTTTCGCGAAACTGCTGCTCTTTCGTTTGCACGACACCGCTTTGCCGCTCTTTGCGTTTTAAAGCCTCTTGCGTCCTTTGTTTCAGGTGCTTTAACGTTTCTTGAGCCGATGCGATTTGTTCCTCCAGCCGTTCGATCCGCTGTGCGCCGTCGCTTGAAAACGTCCTCGTTTCGTCAAGGTCGGGACGCTTCTGTTTCAGCTTGTTGATTTCGTTTGTCAGCCTGTCAATCTCGTTTTGTCGAAACTCCCGCTTCGTTTGCCACTCGCTGTACGTCGTTTCAATCCCTTGAATTCGCAGCTTCCATTGGTCAATTTTCGCGCGAATGACCTCTTCGCTCTCCCGTGAGTAAATCGGCGCAAGAGAGCGGAGCGACCGATAGTCGTAGTTTTGTTCAACGGCGCGGCGCTGGGCTTCTAACGACCGAAGGCGCTCTTTCAATTCTGTTTTTTGGGCGCGCGCCTCTTCAAGCCGGGAGCCGAGACGGGCGATATCTTTGGCAAGCGCCGTTAGTTGCTCATCGAGCGCTTGCGCTTGTTTCCGCGCTTCTTGCACTTCTTTTTTATATTGCATATACTGACCGGCATCCTTGATTTTGTCGCGCCATCCGCGCCATTCTTCCTCGTATTGGCCGATGAGCGATCCGGCGCGCTCGAGATGGGCGCGGCATTCATCGATGCGGGCGTTTTCTTTGTCGATCGCAAGCGTCAATTGTTCAATGCTGCGCAACCGTTCGGCGTGCTCAGCGCGGAGCGATTCGACCGCTTCGTACGGGTGGGTCGCCAAAAACGCACGCCATGCTTGTTGCGCGTCTTGCCAAAGCCTCAGCTCCGCTTCTTTCTCTTGACGGCGCTGCGTCATGTCGCGGGCGCTTTCGCGGATGCGTTCTTTCCAAGCGCCAAACAAGGCCGGATCGCTCGCTTCCTCCCAATAGCGCGGTGCGATCCATTCATACGGCATGCCCGCCTCTTCCACGCGCGCCGCCTCATCCGTCGACAGCACGACGATCGGCAGCTGCAAGCGGTCGTTCATTTGCCGCACTTTTTGCACGAGCCGCTCTTTTGCCTTCGCCGTCGTAATGAGCGCCGCCGGCCAGAGCGGAAACGCCTGCTTGTTCGCGCGGTCGTCCTCTGTAAGCGACTGCAAATATTCGACACCGGTCGCGACGAAATCAAATTGGTTTTTCCATGAAGCAAGCTGCTCTGCTAAAAACGGGTCGGCGAAAAAGACGTCTTGCCCGCCGTATGCATCGTGAAGCCGCGACACGATCCGTTCTTGCACTAATAGCGCTTCTCGCTCTTTCATTCTTTTTTCGATTTCTTCCTGAAGCCTCATCCGGATCGTCTCTTCTTGGATGTAGACGCTATCCAGCGAGGCCCATTGCGGACGAAGCGAGGCGAGCGTCTGAATGAGCGCTTGCTCTTCGTTCTCAAACGTTTCGAGCCGCTGCGCCAGCGCCTCGCTCGCCGCCTGCTGCTTCGCCCATTGCTTTTGAAGCGCCTCTTTGTTCGCTTCCGCCTCCCGTTCCGTTTGCTTGGATTGCTTCATCTCTTGGCGCAAGCGGACGATTTCTTCGTCCAACCATTGTTCGCGCTCGATCCATTTTCCCATTTCTTCCTCGACCGACTGCTGCGACGGATTCGCCAACAGGCGCTGCTTTATAGACTTCATGTCTTTTTCTCTTGCATCGATGATGCTTTGAATGCCAGCCCGCTTCTCGCGCGCCTCTTGCGCCGTCCGTTTGAGGGTTTCGATGTCTTTCGTCCATTGTTCGATTTGCGTTTGAATCGGATTCAGTTCATAGCGCACGCTTCGCTCCTCTTGGCCGATTTCCTCAAGCTGCTCCATAAAATAACCAAGAAGCGCGCGGCGCGCCATTTCCAATTCTTCTTCACAACGAGCGAGCCTCTCGTCGTCTTTCCGCTTCGCCATCTCCGCTTCAATATAGGCAAGCGCTTCTTCATGCCGTTTTCGCGCTTCTTTGTATCCGGCAAGCCGCAGCGAATCATAGTCGCGCTCAAGGCGCCAAAGTTCTTCCTCCTTTTCTTTCTCTTGCGCTAACGCCCATTCATATTCGCGTTCCAGCTCACGCAAACGCGCTTCTTCCACTAACACGTCATACGTCGCTCGCTTTTGGCGGTGCGCCGCTTCCGTTTGCCTCCATTCTTCCCATTGGGCGGCGTTGTTGTTCAGCTCGTTTTCGCCCGCTTGCTTTTGCTGGAGCGTCTCCAGCCATACCCCTTTGGCCCGTTGCTTCGCTTTCGTATACGCGAGTTCTTGATGGTGGAACTCCTCATACGTCTCAACGTATCGCTCGAGTTCTTGCTGGATCAGCTTGTTTTCTTCAATCGTCTCCTTCAATTTCTTATAATGTTTGAAACTGGTAAACTGTTTTTCAAACATGTCGGCAAACAGTTTCGCGTCATGGCCGACGATCGCGCTCTCGACAATCGGAATGAGCAGGCGGTCAAACAACTGGTTCGTGCTTTTGCATTCGTCGAAAAACGCTTCGACGCCCCCTTCCGTGCTGTTGATTTTCACGACGCTTTCCCATTCGCTCTCAATAATATGGTACTGCTCTTCAAGAAACGCCTTGTATTCTTTAATGGTCGCAAACGTGCGAGCGAACATCGATTTCGCTTTCATATCATGATAGTAATCTTGCATTTCGCCCCGTTCCGCCGGCCGCTTCCCGCCTTTTCCTTCGCGCACAAACGGGATGCCTTCAATGCCGTGCGGGTCGTTCGCGTTGTATTCGTAAACGTAGCGGAGCGAGTCGAGTCCGTTGTTCGTCATAAACAGCGACACGGCCGTTACGACGTACCGGCGCGGTTTGTCGTTCAACAGCCATTCAATTGCAATATGCGCCGGCGCGTTTTCGAGTTGAAGCGTCTGTTTGATTTTTCGGTCCGCTAAATCAACGTGCGGCAAGATCGCTTGCAGCACCGTCTGGATCAACACCGTTTTGCCGCCGCCGTTTTCCAGCAAAATCGCCCCGTTATGTCCGTCAAATCGGAACATTTCATCGTTGTACCGCTTGCGGCCTTCTTCATACACGACGTTCGTCAGCCGAATTTTACTGATCGCTGGCATCGTCCCTCTCCCTCTCCAATCCGTAAATAAACTCGAAAATCCCGCGGTTGTACTCGACTTCCATGAAAAAGCGCTGGATGATCGTTTTCGCTTTTTCTGTCAAAGCGACTTCACAGTTGCCGATGTCGACCACAAGCTCTTGGTCGATTAAAAAGCGCCGTGCCGCATCGAGGAAGCTGAGGCGGCTAATCGTTGCGCCGCTTTGCCGTTTCGCCGTCTCTTTAACATCGTCCATCGCCTCCCATTTTTCAATGATGAGGCTCCAGTTGTATGAAAACTCTTGCTCAAATTGTTTCAATTCGTCCGGATCGTGCCGCTTCAATTGGTCGATGCGCCCTTGCACAAGGCGCACCCATTCGTCCATCGCCAAAAAGTTCCGCGTCGGCTCTGGGCTTTGATACGTGTCGTAAAAGCTGCCGAACAACACGAGAACGGCAAAATAAAGCAAATACAAATCGCCGTTGGTGGCGCCGGCGCGAAGATAATGGCGCTTGATCCAATCGTTGCTTACATGAAACGGCGACAGTTTCGTGCGCGGCACGAGAAACAACCGTTCGCTCGTCAACACGATGACGCAGTCGACTTCGCGACTGAACGCATCCAACAGCGCGCGGATTTCATCATCGCTCTTATAAAGCTGCACCGCCTGCGCGCCTGCCGCTCCTTGCCGCGCAAGTGCCGTATACAATTGAAACGCCTGCATGACTTTTTGTTCTGGATAGTTTCTCATCGTTCCCTCACCATTATGATCATGTCTTGAATCGAAAACCGCTCGCATTGACGGATGATGCGATCCGCTTCTTGCACCTCGAGCACGCGCCCGCCAAGCAAAGCAAGCGCCTCCCCGAGAAGCGCGCTTCCTTCTTCCCCTTCCATGCCTTGCTCGACAGGAGAGCGCTGGTGCATCAAGATCCAAAAATCGTAAAACGAGCGCTGTTCATACAAATGCGACTGTCCGATGTCGTCCAAATAATCGAAAAACGCGGCCAGCGTGCCCGCGCGCTCCTGCTCGTACGCCTTTAAAAACAGTTGCATCAACTCTCTATATTTCGCTATGAGCCATGCGCGATACCGATCGCCCCCTTCGGCCTCTTCCGCTTCTAAAAAACGCGGCCCCATCTTTTCTTTGCGCTCTTCGGTAATGTTTTGCTCGGCGAAAATCGCCATCGGCGACCAAACCTTGTTTTCTTCCACCTTTAAAAATGGATGAAGCACCCCTTTCATCGCCTCAAGCGGGAGCGGAGCCGAAACGATGCGCGACACGATGTCTTGGTCGAAATTAAACGAATGGAGCCCAGTATAATAAAGCGATTCCTGCGCCGTCACAAGCGTCGTATTTTTTAACGAAAGCGCCTTATCCAAGAGCGCCGAATGCGCGTAATGCACCGATTCTAACTCTCTGGCAATTTTGAGCACAAGCTCATACGTCTTCCCCTCTTTTTGGTGAACATCCCGAGCATATAGGCGTTCTCTCGTGTCGTTCACGAATTCGCGCAGCTCCTTAAACTCCTCGTCCTCACGCGCAAGCCGGCTGTAAATGTCGTCCAAAAGCTGCTTATACCGCTCAAATGTTTCTTCGGAAATAATGCTTCGCTGAATTTCATGCTTCAGCCGCGTCATGCGATCTTCGAGCGTTTCAACGTCGATGCGCATTTCGTTGATTTGTTTCAACGCCGCGGCGAACTCCCCTTTTTCCAGCTGCTTGCGCAACATGAGCTGGTTGATCGACAACTGAAACTCGCTGTAAAACTCTTTCGTGGCAAACACAAGCTCCAACCCGTCTTCATCGAGCGTGTAATATTGCGTGTTCGTTTTCGCATCAAAACCGTGCGCTTTTAAAAGTGAATATTCGATCGCGCTCTCTTCGCGCCGTTCCCAATCGTAAAACGGATAGCTCCGCTTTTTTCCCGATGTCGGGCGGAACGTTTGAATAATCGTCCGCGCCAAATGTTCGCACGCTTCGTCATCCAATGCGTACACGTTTTCCGTCAATTGTTTTAAAAACGCCGCGAGCTGCTTAACTCCTGTTTTATACTGCCGCATCAGCTTTTGTTCGAAGAAAAAGAGAAGCGTCAACAGCCCGAGCCCTTTCATGTCAATCGGCTGCCCGCCGAGGTCGGCAGAGCGCATTCGTTCAAGGTCCAAAAGCGGGCTAAAAAGCGCCAGCCGCCTCATGCGCTCGCGATAGCCGTCTGTGACCCCTGCCAATTCTAGCTTGTCCACTGCCATTCCCTCCAAATGTGCTGCAATTCCCGCGTTTTAAGCGTCTCTTGCGGATAATACAGGCCGGAGGCGAGCAGCTCGCAAAGCCGCTCTCGCTCATCGGGCGCAAAATAGGAAAGAAACGAAGCAAGCGCCTCCGTCCGCTCTATTTGATACTCTTTGCCGCGCGCCGGTTCTTTTTGCAAGCATGCCCGATAAAACGGAAGTGCGGGCAAAGCCGGCTTCTTTTGAAACAGCGAATGCCAAATCGCCACGCCTTCGCGGTCGATGTCCCCGAAATAATAAAAGCGATGGTCGGCTTTCACCGGATATTGCAGCGAGAATTGAGCGATGCTGCTGATGACGGTTTTTCCTTCCCCGTAAATGAGCGTCGAAAACACGGTATCCAAAAGCGCGGGCAACAGCGCTTGGTACGTCGTTTTATTTTCGACAATGAGATGAAGCTGCACCGCTTGCGCCATGTTCCCTGGATGGACGGCGAACATGAGCGGATCGGAAACGGGGATGATGTGGAGGCGATCGAAAAGGCCGATGCGCTCAAGCACCTCCCTCCCGCCGCCTTCCGTAATCCATTTCTCATCGCCGACCAGCTCCATGCTCCGCTCCGGCGCGGCCACGGCCTCGTGAGGAAGCGAATGCGTGTTCAAATAGTCGTCGATTTGCACAATAAACGGTTTATCCCGCTCCCAAACAGACGGGTCTTTGCCGTAATACGCATCGAGCTGAATCGCCGGATGAAGCCGATTTTGCCAGCGCTGCAGCTCACGGTGATAGTTTTCCATCAAGCGATGTTTATGAATTCGATATTGAAACGCAAGCGACGGCGTCCGCGTCGTCCGCCCTTTTGCCTTCACCATCTCAAGCGTCCCGTCCACCTCGAGCCGGAGCACGATTTCGGCAAACGCTTCGTACGTGCGCGCAAAAGGCTTTATGAGCTTCTCAAGCTCCACAAGCGAAATCGTCCGCTTCGGAAACACCGCCAGCCGCTTTTCGACTTGTTCCAACATCGCGTCACCCCCACAAACTGGATTCTTTTTTTTATTATACAAGAAAAGAGAAAAGGCGTATATGAATGATTGGCGGCAAATTTAAGGGAAATTCATAAGATGAGGAAAGATGACAAAACGATATCAAGGACTTTTTGAATAGCGAGGGGGTGCGATTGTATGTTGTGGAGGGCAGTGCAATAGGATGGACGAACGCACAAAGCAAATCAATCTGCACGTTGACCAAATTCGAAAAAATGAAAAAGTATGAGCCCAATTCCACACGGACTCATACCGAAACCTGTCTAAAATTCCTTTGCTAGCTTTTTTGGTGTCACAATCCGCGATCCCTTCGAAAAGCGGGATAACCATTGAAAATGCAAGTTGTTTCATACTTTTTTACCGAAGTTTATCGAGAAGATTATAATAGTAATAGGTCTTTGAGCGAATTTTTCCATCGGAGAAAATCATTCTCTCTTCCTCTAATCGATTTAAATATCTCCGTACCGTTCCTTCCGGCAAACCGGTTAAGCTCGATAACGTCTTGGCCGTAAATATTGGTCTCTGGAACATGACATTTACGATATGTAGAACATTGCTGCTATTGATGATCGTGCTGGCCCTTGCCAACTCATTTTCATACAACTCGTTGACCTCTTCAATTAAACGGATATTTTTCTTAGCCTGAATATGGATGCATTCTAAAAAGAATTTAATCCATTGCGTCCAATCCCCTTTATAACGGGTATCATTTAAATAACGATAGTATTTATGTTTATCCCTTTCTAAAACATCACTAATAAAGAAATTTGGGTAGTCAATGACACCTTTATTATATAAGTAAAGAGGGATCAAAATCCTTCCTATTCGGCCATTCCCGTCAAGAAATGGATGGATCGTTTCAAATTGCGCATGAATAATCGCGACTCTTATCAGTTCGTTATAGCGATCTTGAGGATCATTGATATACTTTTCCAAATTAGACATATATTCATCAACATATTGCGGTTCAGGAGGGATGTAGGTGGCAGTCTCCATCGTACATCCTTCAGGCCCAAGAAAATTTTGTATTTTTCTAAACTCTCCTGGTGCGCGACTAGATCCCCTTACATCATTCGACAACAATATTTTGTGCATGAGTTTAAAAAGACGAGTAGAAATCGGAATGTTTTTGAGCGCATCCATGCCCTTCATTAACGCCTCATAATAATTCAATGCCTCTTGGATATCTTTATTGGCTTTTTTAGTTTGAGCGTCCGCTTCCATTACTTCATCTAACGTGACGTGAGTTCCCTCAATTTTTGTAGATTGAACGGCTTCTTTCAGCATGACCGGCCTTAACAAAAATTGCGGATTTAACTTCGAATTTTTTAACATTGTTTGATATTCCACCATGCTTTTATTTGCTTCGATTAGCTCATTAAGAAATTCCATTTGGTTTACGATTTCTTCCTTCAATGGTAGCATGAAAGGAACAAATGGTTTTAATCTCACATTTTATCCCCCCTTTACAATCATTTTTTTCATATATTGTTCGTTATTAACGAAATACATCCTTTTTACAATCATTTATTTCGTTTTTTAGATTTAATTATACAACTTTATGACTTGTTTGTTAAGAAAAAAATTCCTGTTGGTCATAGGAATCGATGAAAAACGGATGTGCCAGAGCGGCTGGCTTCCACCCGAAAGCGAGCGGGCTAAGAACGGGAAGCGTTATGATAGCGATGCGAATAAGAATGGATAACCGAGAAGCCGCCCCGTCCAAAACAAAGAAAACAGCAAAGTTTACAATCGTGGTATGAGTAAAATGTTTGTGGGAGAAAAAAAAGACAGGCTCCTGATTTGGTATAATAAGGAACCTGTCGGATATGTAAGCAAAATAGATGAAAAACGGGCTCTCCTCCTGATAAGGTAGTAAGTGCAAAAAATACAACCAGAGAAAGGAGTGGAGCCCATGCAGGATTATATCACAAACGACTTGACATTAAAAGAGATCGAACAGTCTTGGTTGAGTCAAGACTTTGTGGGAGATTTTTTTCTCGACCGATTTTTTAGTTATATATGGTTTGATAAACTTATTCTATATAAGCGCTTTTATTTATTCTCATCCTGTAGGTATGTGCGTTTCTCTTATTTTTAAAACATACTCCGCTGATTAGGTTATTGATGTGCTACTTTTTCTCATATTGATCGTAATTGTACTACAATATATCCAAAACTAGAAATAAAGGATGCCCACATGAGGCATCCTTCATCATATTACTTCTTCAAGTTGTAGAACGTTTTTACTCCATCGTATACCGCTGTTTCACCTAATTGATCTTCGATGCGAAGCAATTGGTTGTATTTTGCAACGCGGTCTGTACGTGAAGGTGCACCTGTTTTAATTTGACCAGCGTTTGTTGCTACTGCGATGTCGGCGATTGTGCTATCTTCTGTTTCACCAGAACGGTGAGAAATAACCGCTGTGTAACCTGCGCGTTTCGCCATTTCAATCGCTTCAAATGTTTCTGTTAATGTACCGATTTGGTTTACTTTAATTAAGATCGAGTTGCCAACACCTTGCTCAATACCTTGTGCTAATTTTTTCGTATTTGTTACGAATAAGTCGTCACCGACGAGTTGCACTTTTTTGCCAAGGCGTTCTGTTAATAACTTATGACCAGCCCAGTCGTTCTCATCTAAGCCGTCTTCGATCGAAATGATCGGATATTTGTTGACAAGCTCTTCATACCAAGCAACCATTTCTTCTGACGTTTTCACAACGCCTTCTCCTTCTAAATGGTATTTGCCTGTCTCTTTATTGTAAAGCTCAGAAGAAGCAACGTCCATCGCAAGCATCACTTCCGTACCTGGTTTGTAGCCTGCTTTTTCAATCGCTTCGATAATTGTTTCAAGCGCTTCTTCGTTTGATTTTAAGTTTGGAGCGAATCCACCTTCATCACCAACAGCTGTATTGTAGCCTTTTGCTTTTAATACAGATTTTAAGCTATGGAAAATTTCCGCACCCATACGAAGCGCTTCGCGGAAGTTTGGTGCGCCAACTGGCATGATCATGAATTCTTGAATATCTACGTTGTTATCTGCATGAGCACCGCCGTTTAAAATGTTCATCATTGGCACTGGCAACGTTTTTGCGTTAAAGCCACCTAAATATTGATATAAAGGAATGCCTAAGTAGTCAGCAGCTGCGCGCGCAACAGCCATTGATACACCAAGAATGGCGTTTGCTCCTAATTTCCCTTTGTTTTCTGTACCGTCTAAAGCGATTAATGCACGATCGATCGCTACTTGTTCTGTTACATCGTAGCTGCCGATTAACGCCGGCGCGATCACTTCATTTACGTTTTTCACCGCTTGTAATACACCTTTGCCAAGATAGCGCTCTTTGTCGCCATCGCGCAATTCTACTGCCTCATATTCACCTGTTGATGCGCCGCTTGGCACAAGCGCGCGTCCAAACGCACCAGATTCTGTGTATACTTCTACTTCTACTGTCGGATTGCCGCGAGAATCTAATACTTCGCGAGCATAAATATCGATAATTGTTGGCATTGTTCATCTCTCCTTTAGTTTATTTTTGAATTAATGTTTTTCCTGTCATTTCTTTCGGTTGTTGCAAGCCGAGTAAATCAAGCATCGTTGGCGCTAAGTCGCCTAAAATGCCGTCTTGACGAAGCGTGATGCCTTTTTTCGTCACGATGACAGGCACCGGATTTGTCGTGTGCGCTGTATTCGGACTGCCGTCTGGATTGACGACTTCATCTGCATTTCCGTGATCCGCAGTAATGATTGCAATGCCACCTTTAGCAATAATCGCATCAACGACTTTTCCTAAACATTCATCGACTGCTTCAACCGCTCGAATCGTTGGCTCTAATTTTCCAGAATGACCAACCATGTCAGGATTTGCATAGTTTAAAATAATCGCATCAAATTTGTCTGCTTCAATTTCTTTTAATAGCGCCTCTGTTACTTCGTATGCGCTCATTTCTGGTTTTAAGTCGTATGTTGCCACTTTTGGCGAGTCAATTAAAATGCGCTCTTCACCTGGGAACTTTTCTTCGCGTCCGCCGCTCATAAAAAATGTGACGTGCGGATATTTTTCCGTTTCAGCAATGCGCAGCTGTTTTAACCCGTTTTGCGATAATACTTCGCCGAGCGTATTGTCAAGGTTCGTTGGCTTAAACGCCACGTACCCTTTTACTGTTTCGCTAAAATGCGTTAAGCATACGAAAAATAAGTTTTTCGGATGTTTCGGTCCACGATCGAACGAGCGGAAATCGTCATTCGTAAACGTATTCGAAATTTGAATCGCACGATCTGGACGGAAGTTGTAGAAAATAACCGCATCTTCATCTTGAATCGTCGCAACTGGCGTTCCATCTTCACGTACGATAACAGACGGTAATACGAATTCGTCGTAAATGCCGTTTGCATATGAGTCATCGACGCACGCAAGCGCATCGCGATATGCTGGACCTTCTCCATACACCATCGCACGATACGCTTTCTCAACGCGTTCCCAACGCTTATCGCGATCCATGGAGTAATAACGGCCAGATATCGTGGCGATTTCACCAACCCCGATTTGTTCGATTTGCTCATTTAGCTGTTGAATGTACGTTTTCGCCGTTTGCGGACCGACATCACGCCCATCTAAAAAGCCGTGAATATAAACGTTTTTTACTCCCTCTTTTGCGGCGAGTTTCAACAAAGCGAATAAATGGTTAATGTGGCTATGCACACCACCGTCAGAAAGAAGACCGAAAATGTGTAAATTCGTTCCATGTTTTTTCACGTGATCCATCGCCGCTAAAAACGTTTCATTGCGCTCAAACTCACCTTCGCGAATAGCGATATTGACGCGCGTTAAACTTTGATACACAATGCGTCCAGCCCCGATATTTAAATGGCCGACTTCTGAGTTCCCCATTTGTCCTTCCGGTAAGCCTACTGCTTCGCCGCAAGCTGTCAATGTCGCATGCGGATATTCGTTCCAATACCGATTGAAGTTTGGCTTTTTCGCTTGTGCAACTGCGTTACCGAACGTTTCTTCACGAAGAGCAAAGCCGTCTAAAATAATTAGTGCTACTGGTTTTTTGCTCATTTTCCTGCCTCCACGAGTTGTAAAAACGATTGTGGTTGTAAGCTTGCACCGCCAACGAGGGCACCGTCAATGTGCTCCTCTGCTAAAAATGCAGCGATATTTTCCGGCTTTACGCTGCCGCCATATTGAATGCGTACAGCATCCGCCGCAGCTTGCGAAATTTGATTCGCGATTACTTGACGAATGTAGCCGCATACGTTGTTCGCATCGTCAGCTGTGGACGATTTTCCTGTTCCAATCGCCCAAATCGGCTCATAGGCGATAACGACTTGCTTCACTTGTTCTTCCGTTAAGCCTTCAAACGCTTTTTTCACTTGTGCACTAACCACTTCATTTGTACGGTTGCTTTCGCGTTCTTCTAACGTCTCTCCGCAGCAAACAATCGGTACGAGCCCATGTTTAAACGCAGCAAGTACTTTTTTATTCACTGTTTCATCAGTTTCCGCAAACATCTCACGGCGCTCGGAATGTCCGATGATGACATACTCGACGCCGAGATCTTTCAACGCCACGGGACTAATTTCGCCTGTGAACGCGCCTTGATCTTCAAAATGCATATTTTGCGCACCAATTTTCACGTTCGTTCCTTTTGTCGCTTCCACTAAATGCGCTAAAAAGAGCGCTGGCGCACATACAACTGTATCGACTTGTTCGTTGGAAGGAACAGCATGTTTCACTTCTTCAACGAATTGGAGCGCTTCGTTTAACGTCTTATGCATTTTCCAGTTGCCTGCAATAATCGGCTTTCGCATCGCTTTAATCCCCTTTCTTACTTATCGTTTAATGCGACGACACCTGGAAGTTGTTTTCCTTCCATAAATTCAAGCGACGCACCGCCACCTGTAGAAATGTGATCCATTTTGTCTGCAAGTCCGAACTTTTCAACCGCTGCTGCCGAGTCGCCCCCACCGATGACCGTATATGTACCTTCTGCATCAGCAAGCGCTTGAGCAACTGCTTTTGTCCCTTCCGCAAACGCATCCATTTCGAATACGCCCATTGGACCATTCCAAATGACGAGTTTTGATTTTAAAATGACGTCGCGATACAATTCACGTGTTTTCGGACCGATGTCAAGCCCTTCCCAGTCGCTCGGAATTTCATCGATGTTCACTACTTTTTTGTTCGCATCGTTTGAGAAATCGTCAGCTACAACTGCATCAACAGGCATGTAGAAGTTCACGCCTTTTTCTTTTGCTTTTTCCATGAACGATTTCGCTAACTCGATTTTATCTTCCTCTAACAGTGATTTTCCGATTTCATGACCGAGCGCTTTCACAAATGTGTACGCTAATCCGCCACCGATAATTAAATTATCAACTTTGTCTAATAAGTTTTCGATCACGCCAATTTTATCTTTTACTTTCGCCCCACCAATGATTGCCGTAAACGGACGATCTGGATTAGATAGCGCCTTTCCTAACACTTCAATTTCTTTTTCCATTAAAAATCCAGCTACCGCAGGCAAATGGTGAGCAATGCCTTCTGTCGATGCATGGGCGCGATGTGCTGCACCAAACGCGTCGTTTACATATACATCTGCCAGTTCCGCAAATGCTTTCGCTAACTCTGGATCGTTTTTCTCTTCACCTGGATAGAAGCGTACGTTTTCAAGCAACAAAACATCGCCTTCGTTCATTTCGGCAATTGCAGCTTTCACCGCATCGCCATATGCTTCGTCCGTTTTGACAACACGTTTGCCGAGCAGTTCGCTTAAACGTTCCGCAACAGCAGTAAGGCGCATTTCTTCAACAACTTTTCCTTTTGGACGGCCAAGATGGCTCGCCAAAATCACTTTTGCCCCTTGCTCCATTAAATATTGAATCGTTGGGAGCGCAGCGCGAATGCGCGTATCGTCGGTGACGACACCGTTTTGCATAGGCACGTTGAAATCGACGCGGCAAAATACGCGTTTTCCTTTCACATCGATGTCACGAACTGTTTTTTTGTTCATGGAAAGGCCTCCTTATTCGTGTGATACATAGAAAGGGAGTGGGGATGAACCCCGCTCCCCTTCTCGGTATTTCCAACTATTTATTATAAACCGTTTTGGGCAAACAATCCAAAAAATTATAAACCTTTTGATGCGATGTATGCAGCAAGGTCAACGACGCGGTGAGAGTATCCTGTTTCGTTGTCGTACCAAGAAAGAACTTTCACCATGCGACCTTCCATAACCATTGTTGAAAGCGCATCGATTGTTGAAGAAGCTGTTGAGCCGTTGTAGTCGCGAGAAACAAGCGGCTCTTCGCTGTAAGCAAGAATGCCTTTTAATTCTCCTTCTGCCGCTGCTTTTAACGCTGCGTTCACTTCTTCTACTGTCACTTCTTTTTCAAGTTCAGCAACGAGGTCAACGACAGATACGTTAGGTGTTGGTACGCGCATCGCCATACCGTTTAACTTACCTTTTAATTCAGGAAGAACGAGCGCTACCGCTTTTGCAGCACCAGTTGATGTTGGAATGATCGATTCAGCTGCTGCACGCGCACGACGCAAGTCTTTATGCGGTAAGTCAAGAATTTGTTGGTCGTTCGTATATGCGTGTACTGTTGTCATCATACCGCGAATGATGCCGAATTTCTCATGTAATACTTTCGCAAATGGCGCTAAGCAGTTTGTTGTACAAGATGCGTTTGAAATGACATGATGGTTTGCTGGGTCATATTTATCTTGGTTTACACCCATAACGATCGTAATGTCTTCATTTGTCGCTGGTGCAGAAATGATTACTTTTTTCGCACCTGCTTCTAAATGTTTTGCTGCGTCTTCGCGTTTTGTGAAACGTCCTGTTGATTCAACAACGATGTCGACACCAAGATCGCCCCATCCTAAGTTTGCTGGGTCGCGCTCTGCTTTGACGATAATTTCTTTTCCATCTACAACGATGTTGTTGCCGTTGACAGACACTTCTGCATCTAATGTGCCATGAACAGAGTCATATTTTAAAAGATGTGCTAACGTTTTTGCATCTGTTAAGTCGTTAACTGCAACGACTTCAATTTCAGGATTTTTTAATGCTGCGCGGAATACGTTACGGCCGATACGACCAAAACCGTTAATACCAATTTTTACTGCCATGTTTTTTTCCTCCTTTGAAATTGTAGGAATGTATTTTAGAGGGATGAATCATCCCGTACTAACTGTTTTGCTGCACCTTCGTCTGTAATTAAGATGCACCGATTGGCCTGCTTTATATACGCCCGAATGGCTTTCGCTTTCGAAGCCCCACCCGCGACTGCGATGACGCAAGGGACGTGGCGCACATCTTCAAGTTGAATGCCAACTGTGTTCACTTTATGAACAACTTCTCCATGTTGATTAAAGTAATAACCAAACGCCTCCGCCACCGCTTCGTTTTGCTCAATTTTTTTCATGTCCTCCGGCGGTGTTTTTCTCCGTTCCGCCATCGTTTTCGCATCGCCAATACCATGAATGACGATCGTCGATGATTTGATTAAGTCGAGCACTTCTTTAATGGCGGGTTCTTCAATGATCGAGTGATACGTTTCAGCACTTAATTGATCAGGTACGTGCAATAAACGATAGTGACCCATCGCTTTTTCAGCCATGCGCGCACAAATCGTATTCGCTTGGTTCGTCACATCTTCTCCGAGCCCACCGCGCGCTGGAACGAATAGCACATCCCGATATTTCATATCTGGTGTCATCATTTCAGCAACTGCAGCAAGGGTTGTTCCACCAGTGACCGCAACAATGGCATTCCCTGTGAGTGAATGTTTTATGCGCGAGACACAAGCTCTTCCCATCTCTCTTTTCACCCAAGGCGATTGATCGCTGTCACCTGCAACGACAATGACATCTGCAACAGGAAGCCGTTGTTTTATTTTTCTTTCCAACTCTTTTAGCCCTAACACTTCTCGCATCATATCTTCCAATTGCATGAGCACATCATGTCCATCGGACGTAATACTCATGCCTGCAGCTGTAATATCAAGCAAATTTTGCTCCTTTAAAAACTGCACTTCCGAGCGCAAAACACGTTCGCTAATCCCAAGATTTAATGCGAGCGTTCGGCGCCCGATCGGTTGCATTAACCGAATATGCTGCAAAATTTCATATCGTTTTTGCATAATAGCGAGAAGATCAGGCAACAATTTTCGTTGAACATCAATCCATTGGCGCATGCCTTACTCTTCCTTTTTGCTCACTTTTTTCTCTATCTGGACGTTTAAAGTCCCACTATGACATATTGTGTCCCACTAGGTGTAAAAAAATTCACCCCCTGCTACAATTCCATTGTAACAGGAAGTGAAATGTTGTTCAACTGCTTCGTTGTTGTTGTAATCGCTTTCTTATGACATCTTTGTGAATGCGGCCGTATGCGATGATTTCTCCGTCGATTTCGATGACAGGAATTATAAGATGATACTGTTCGAACCATCGTTCGTCTTTGTAAATATCGATTTCTTCAAATTTAACTCGCAGCTCATGAAGAATAGCTTTTGCTTCATCGCAAAGGCAGCAGTTTTCTTTCGAATAGACAACGACTTTCATGCTTCATCTCCTTTATGCATATTGCTTTCGTTTTGAAGCTGGTGGAATATGAAGTTGCTCGCGATATTTAGCAACTGTCCGTCTTGCCACGCAAATATTGTAGCGCTCCTCGAGTAAATCAGCAATTTTTTGATCAGAAAGCGGTTTCTGTCCATTTTCATTTTTAATTAACTCTGCAATGAAATGTTTCACCTTCTCTTGCGCTACCTGCTCATCAACACCGCTTGTAAAAAGGCGACGCATGTCAATTAACCCATGAGGAGTTTGCATATATTTATGTTTTACTGCGCGGCTCACAGTAGACTCATGAATGTGTAGCTCTTTCGCAATATCGCGCATCGTTAACGGCTTTATATAAAGAGGACCCTTTTCGAAATAATCACGCTGCTTATCAAGCAATTGCCATGCAATTTGTTCAATCGTTGTTGAGCGTTGGGCTAAACAACGTTGTATCCATTGAAATTGTTGCCGCTTTTCTTCAATATATGTTTGGACGGATGGATCATCGGTATGCACTTTTCGTTCATACGCTTCATTCCACACGACTGTTGGAGTCATCTCATCGTTTATTGTTACTGTCCATACACCATGATCATACGAAACGATCACATCGGGTACGATGTACGTTAATTGGCCATCATTGTATAAACTTCCCGGACGCGGATGCAAAGTGCGAATGAGTTCCCACACACGTTGCAAGTCTGCTAACTCGACACGAAGCATCGTTTTTATTTCTTTCCATTTCTTATTGACAAACGGTTCGAAATGCTGCATAACGATCGTTTCTGCTAATTCATCTCTTTGTGGCAAGCGAATGAGTTGCAAGTATAAACAATGCGGTAAATTTTCTGCCCCTACTCCAGCAGGTTCGAGTGAACGTAAAAGATGAAGTGCTTCACACACAATCGTTTCTTCCAATTGAAGATGGCGAGCCGCTTCTGCAACCGTTGTATGCAAATAACCCGATTCATCGAGCGACGCAATTAAATAATCAAGCGCTTTTTTTTGCTCGTGACATAACCGCATGCCGACGAGTTGGGCGTGCAAATGGGAAGCGAGCGAACGATTAAAAACGCTTACATTTTCAATGTAGCGCATGCTGTCTGTGCGCTCATTTCGCTTTCGTTCCTTTAGCTCAATAAATGGATTTTCAAGCGCCTGTTCATGTAAAAGCGATTGAAGCTCTAACGTTGAATATTGTAAAAGTTCGATCGCCTGCACAAGCTCTTTCGTCAGCGCAATTTTCAGCTCTTGCTTTTGCGTTAATTGCATCTCCATCCATGCCATCTCCCTTCATCCTCATTTTATCATCTCTGCAAGGGAGAGACGATAAAAACATATTGGATGTTTTTTCTACTATGCATATGCATCGAAGGCATGTTATCATGCTTATAGAACGAGCGAGCAAGCCTCGCAAAATTCGCATGTTCGTCCGGTGCGGCCCACCGGACTTTATTTTTTATACAAACAAAAAACCCCTGCTCGCATAGCAAGCAGGGTGTCGCTAACGCCCTCGGCAGGATAATAACCATATACCTAAAAGTATTGATATTTCAATATTTGAGCCACACGTTCTTTTGTATCGTGCAAAATTTGTGCAAAATTATTTTCGGTTGCTATCCCGTGCAAAAAAGGCGGAGCGATCCGCCTTCTTTTCTTCTTCCATTGTTTTCAAACACCGACCTATACTTCCTCCAACTGAACCTGCTTACAAATAATTTTTAGCAATGGCTCTTTATAATCAAAGGTATAGATATGAAAATGATGAAATACGCTTGAATTTGCTTCTACATTTTCGAAGCGAATAATAGTGAACAAGCTATCAAAATGGATATCATCCCTTGACATTTCTAGTATCTCTTTTTTTAGTTTGTACTCCACAGCCAGGCAATCCTTAAAATGCAACGCTAATATTCTGTTTTCTTCCCTATTCTCCTGTGTATCCCAATAATAGTCGATCATTATAGATAAATCTAACGGATTGTTCCATTTCATATCCGTTATAATACTATCCGTGAAATCAAAATGATCTTTGATTTCACTATAATTGTTGGCGACGATCATTTTATCCACCTACTTTCCAAATTGAACTACCGCTAGGCTAAAGCCATAGCGGATTCCTACGAACACCGAAAGTTTTTTCAGTTATTTAGCAGGCGATCCCCACAGTTCCTGCGGCTAGGGCTTACATCCCCTAGCCTAAAGGCATAGGGGTTTTACGCCCAACCCGAATCAAATTCGAGCTAAGAAGCTATTCTGCATCATACGGTCGGTATTTCTTGCGCAATGCCTCAAGTTCTTTTTTCCTTTCTTCGATATCCTGGCGTAAAAACAAACTATCGCCACGTAGTTTTTTTATCGGATTTAACTTACCAGAAGAGATCATCTGACTAACTCTCTGACGTGTAACACCAAGAATTTCAACTACCTCAGAAGTCGTGAGGACTTCGTTTTTAATGAAGTCCTCGAGTTCTTTTCGTGATGTAAAGTGATATTTCATATTAAGCACCTCATTTGCGGATATAGCTAATCAATCGATCGACTAGTGTCCAGCCCCATAACGCAATAGCCACTAATAACGCTATATCCAAAACACCTAAATTGCTAAAATCTGTAGTGGCAAAGAAGCTGATAGCAATAATTGCGATCAATACATTGAGAATGACCTTTGACATTTATTTTGGGAGATGTTATTTTTTATTTAGAAGCCCTTCCCGAAGGTCGGGCTTCCTTGGCGATTATTTGCGACGCTTCTTTCTGGGACGTCGCTTTTTATTTTTTCTCCTATCGTCGAGGTAAATCTTGAATGCTAGCGTTGCCGCCGCTATACTCATGATTTTCTCGACGATATCGAGTATTTTCATCATCTCCCTTTGTTCACCTCCTTTCTGATTTCATTATACACTATCTATTTACAATTGTAAATAGATAAAACAAAAAAATTGCTTGTATAGGAATTTTTTAAGTATAGGTAAAAACCCCTGCCGAGTAGCAGGGGAATCATACAATAATCGTCGGGTATCCTTTTTTCTGCAAATCTTCTGCCAGTCGTTCCGCATTCTTTCGGTCGCGAAATGCTCCGACTTGCACATGGTACAGTTTTTCGTCAGACGGTTTTTGTTGCGATTGTACTTTTGGTTTTTCTCTCAACCCCAAAAACTTCGCCACTCCGCGCGCATGAGCTTCACCCACCGCCTTGAGGAACGCTTCGTTTTGCAAATGCTTCGCATCGTTCGAGTCGATGAACAGGTTTTCCGTGAGTACGGCCGGCATCTTCGTTTCGCGGAGCACGGCATAGTTGGCTCGTTTTTTGCCTCGGTCTGTAATATTTCCAAATTGACGCATAGTAGTTAAAATTTCATTATGCAGGACGTTTTGCAATGCAACAGTTCGGGATGATACACCGCCGTTATACACGTACGTTTCAAAGCCCGTTCCCTTGCCAGCATTGATATGCACACTAATAAATACGTCTGCTCCCCAATCATTAGCCATTTTCGCACGCTGGCTTAATGTTAGTGTTTGATCTCCTGTGCGTGTCGTTCGTTGTTCAAAGCCTGTGTAATTCTCTTCGAGGTAAGACATTGCATATTCCACGATTTTATGCGTCAACTGTTTTTCCTGCAATCCATTTGCAACCGCACCAGGATCGTTGCCGCCGTGTCCTTTATCCCATATAATTTTCATTTCTTCTCTGCCTCCTTACTTTTCCCTTTCAATACTTCAACAGCCTGGGTCAACCGATCTGGCACGGGAACCCCCATACGCCCAGCGTTTTCAAAAATACTCAACAATTCATTGGCCATATAAAAAACGATAGTCGCATCTCGGAACATGTTTTTCGTTCCAAGCGCGCTATCGACCAAATGGGCGAGTGCCACCATGACAAAAATCATAACTTTTTTAATAATACCTTTGAATCCAATTTTGCTTGATAAAGTTTTCTCCGTGTAACCAGCCGCTAAACCACTCACATAATCAATGACAACCATCCAAAATAAGGCGAGTAACAGTCCTGTTGACTCTCCAAATAAATACCCAACCACAGCCCCAACCGCAGCCGCGCCGGTTTTGTAGATCACGTCCAATCGCTCCATTTGTTTCACCTCATTATTTTATAGATAAATCGGATTATAAGAAGGCAAAATAAAATCATACGTAACTTTCATAGTATTCATACTCGTTTTTGTAACCGCTGACGGTAGCAAAGTGCGCGCGGCTAATCCGGCATTTGTCTGTTTCCATAATAGATCGTTATAGTTTGACTGCCATATTTCCCCGTTATTGTAGCTTATACAATGGTCATCGTCAGGCGAATTGTAGCTACCAAAATAGCATAATAATTCCATGTTTCTGTTTCTTACTTGTAAAGCGCTATCGTATCCATCGGCCACTATAAATGCGTCGAATTCCGGCATATAAGCAATGTCCATTATTTCGGTCCCCGTTTGTTGAAAGCCTTGTTTAACGGTTCCGTCTTGGCCCACTCTATATACAGACGTGTCGCCTGTTACCCAAAAATCCACGCCATCGAAAGTAATACCGGTTAAGCGTGACGGTGTTCCGCTGTTTGGCGTGATCGTTGCCAATGTTGCCCCATTTTGCGGGTCTACTTTTCTAATTTTTCCGTCGTTATAACTTACAGACCATAAAAAGCCCATCGCATAAACAAAACCAAAAATTTGATCGTATGCTAGGTTAAATTGCCGTTTTGGTTGTGTTGATCCGCCTTGAAAAGTCGCCTTGTCATATACGCGGACCGTTGGGGCAAAGGATTCTTTAATATAAATTTCTGTGTCTGTAACCGCTAGGGCGCGCGCTTTTAACTCGGTGCCGCCCGAAAAAGATTTAACATTGAAATGCGGCCACGTTACAAAGTTACCGACCGACGCCGCTACCCATGCCAAACTCTGAAAAGTTCCGCTTGCGGCATGTGTAGGAAAGTCAAAGACATAATGTAACTGTTCCGCGTTCGCGAAACTTTCTGCTAGGTTTATTGTCCCACGTTTTGTATCGCTGCCCGAATATGTCGAGCGGGTAGCATATCCAATAAGTTTCCCTAGTGCTACGCGTTCATTTTGCGGGTCTTCCGGCTTGTTGTAATCCAATAAAACAAACGTTTGAAACGGGAAAGGTAACAACGTGCTAAACCCGGCTAATGCCCCTTGTAGGTATCCTTCATGGTAAATAAAAGATTTTCGCATTAATTGATCCCAATATTGATAAACATATTTAGAAATAAAGTTTTCGCTTGTAATTTCTTCGATCTTTTTTCCTGTTAAATCG
Source organism: Anoxybacillus sp. ST4 (assembly GCF_019448545.1). Lineage (NCBI taxonomy): Bacteria > Bacillati > Bacillota > Bacilli > Caryophanales > Anoxybacillaceae > Anoxybacillus > Anoxybacillus sp. ST4. Next base: position 23,096 of record NZ_JAHZOE010000029.1, read on the forward strand.
TCGAATAGTTCCAATTTGACAAAGCCACGGACCGGCGCGGCTTTTTTTGTATATGGTAGTTCAATGCGTTCGCCGGTCAAAAAATTTTCTTTTGTTTTAACGCCCTTTATTAAATCCATGTTCAAACCTCCTTTTATGCGAATGTAATATTTGCGGTTGTTGTAACTGTTAGCGGCTCTTTTAATGTAACTGTTTCCGCTTTGGTTTCTTTTGTATCCTCTACCATTTGCGCGCTGCCGATCATAGAAACAGCTAACGGCGCCGGTAACGTGATATTTTCCGCCGTTTGTGGTCTTGGTACATCTTCCGCAACGCCGCCCAATAGGTTACGCGCGAAAATATAAAGCTGCATGTCATTAGCGGTTATGCTAATTGTGCCGGTATCTGTGAAGACTTGGACACTAAACATCTTATTGCCGCTTGGCATTTGCGCCAACACAAACGGCGCGCTTATCGTGTTATAGCCGGCGTTTACTTTTTGGCGGATCGTCGGCCCGACTTGGACCCCATCTGTATAAAATTTTATCGTAACTGTTAATGCTGTGCTTGCATTGCAAATAAGCATTAGGCCAATTTGTGCGTTTGTACTTCTAAAACTCGACACCGCTAAATTTATCGGGTACTGCGGCGTTGTTCCGATCGTTGCCGCTGTGTCGTTTGACGCAAAAAGCATATCGGCTTGTGCGTCTGCTATATCGCTGCTAATGCTGCCGCTAGAAACGTCGCCTAATCCCGGCTCTAAAAATCCTAATTCTACTTCGTTTCTCCACGGTTCTTGCGGGTAGACTTTCATGCGTAAAATCCGCGTTGTAACGTCTAAATTTAGGTCCTCGTTATATATCCGTACATCATCGCCTAAATAAAACCGGTCTTCTTCTAGGCCGGTGATCGCGGATAAATCTAATACCGTAACTTGATAGCTAATCCGCGGAAAAGCTAACTCTTTCAGTAGGTCCTCCGCATATCGTTTAAGGTTGCCCGCTAACATAAACCGATCATCTTCTAAAATGTACTCTTTGCGGTACTTTTTCCGGGCTTCCTCTAGGCTTACGCCTTGTGAAATATACCATTCATAGTTTTCTATATAGTCTTTTCCGCCGTTTACTTCCGCGATTGTAAGGCCGTTTTTACCATACGGGTATATTACTGTCGCTTGTGGTGGTGTAACGGTCCGTTTTACGCTTTTTAAATTTTTTCGGTATCTAAAGCCGGCTCCGCGGTTGCTGCCGATCCGCTTAACTAGATTGATAACGCGGTTCATGCTGTCCCATTGTATTTCTAGGCCGACGATTTTAGCGGCTTGTCTAACGAGCCATAACGCCGTTTTGCGGCTTTCCTTCATGCTAATTAATTCCGTTTCATAATCCGGTTCGATGATCCCGACTTTCCAACCGGTACCGGCCAAAATTTTTTCTAATGCGTCGCGTGGTGTTTCGGCGTTTATTTCAAACGTCGGAAAAACTTTGTTTATCAATTCGATATAACACAATTCCGCTGTTACCGAAAAAGGAAAATCTCCACTTTCTTCCATACCGTCGTTTATTTCTGTCACAATATAGCGGCGGTTCTTGTAAATTAGTTCCGCGTCGTACTGAATTAATTTAGTTTTTGGATCGGTAAAAGGCATTTCAAAATATAAAATTGATTTATCATTTAAGAAATCATCGGTATAAATGTTTTTTGCGTTCTCTAAATATGCTGCAAGGTTGCCGTGTAAGTCGTAAACGCGGATAATATCGCGGTTAATATTTGACGGGCGGCCTAAAATTTTAAAGCCCTTCGCGTCCTCCCATATTGAAACGCCTATACGTTTTAAAATTGGCGTTACCGTGTCGTTGGTCGTTTGCAGCGTTACGCGGATAATTAACGAATCAAAATTTTTGATCGTATCAGGTAGCGGCTGCCCGTTTTGAACCGTGTACCATTCTAGGTCGTCGGTGGATACTTCGACGATAACCGCCGTTCCCGCCGGTGTTTCGCAATCAAAATTTACGCGGCTATCCGTCACATTTTTTACAACGTCGTTAGTAATAACCGCGGTCCATGTCCCGGAAACTTCATATTTCGTTACCGTGTTATCAATACCGCTGATAGAAAGGTTATCTATATATGCTTGATCGTCGTATCTGCTCGCGCTTCCGTCTTTGCTATACTGCCATTTAAATGTATATGTCCCCGGCGTTAAATCCTTTGCAAAGTGTTTAAAGGTTGAATTGTCACCGCTGTCTTTAAATTGTTCCACGCCGTTAATATAAAACCGCAAATAATCATATCCTCTTTCACTACTGACTAAATAGTCAAATTCAATACGCCCGCCCTGCGGCAAATTAACCGTTATTTCCGTCGCACTTGTTTGGCTGTCCCCTATGTCTTTATTGGTATATGAATATTGCCCGGACGCCTTCCGCGCGGTTGTTCGCTGCCAATCGCCCGTAAAGTTAAAAACGCGCTCCGCCGTTTCAAAATCGTCTACTAACGTACCAATCCCGCCCACTTGATAGCTTTCAAGCGTGAGACTGTTTTGACTTAGAACAAGATTGCTCATTGTCCCTTGTTTCCATTGTTGCCCTTCAAATATCCTATTCAGTTCAGACAAAATCACGTGAAATATCCCCCCTTTCCCTAAAAAATATAAAAAAAGGGCGTATACATACGCTCCTTTATGTTGCACTGATCACTGTTACCCTGATTTTATCCGTCGTATTTTGAGCACAAAAATATAGTTCTTTACCGTATTCTAAACGGAGTTGCTGTCCAGGTGCCAAAGGAATTCCTTTCGTGCTGTCGATACCATTTTCGCCAATGTAAACAGAAGCTGTGTTTGTTGCATCGGCGGTGATGATATATTCTACAATCCGTCCTTGTACAGACGACAAGGATATAATCAACTCGCTTGTATTAGCGCTCTCCGCCGACTTAACTACTGATTTCATGTTCGTTGGCGACACTTTCGCTATTTGTAACACAGACGGTTGCGCAATACTCACATTGACCGGCGTTGCACTATCTACGCGGACAGTCGGATTATTCGCGATGTCTACGGACCCGATTTTATTAGTTCCTGCCGGTAGCGCTGTGGTGATCGCCGCTTTAATCGCGTCGTTTTGCAGCGTGCTCGGTAGCTTCGCGATTAACGCTTTCAGCAACCCAATGACTGTTTGTGCTGTAGCTGGATCGGTTGTCGAGCCCAGCGCCTCGATATCCCCATTCAACGCCTTCATGAACATGTGCCACTTGGCGCCATCATAATACGACGAGGTCAGTTTATTGTCTAAATCGGTATTCAATCTCCCGTTTTGCTGTGGCATGCGTTATCCTCCCTCTAAAAATGTTGATATATCAAGGTTTCTTGGCATCTTAGGGGTGCCAAAAAAATATTTTTCGACAAAACTCATCACATACTTTTTCATTTTTGTTTATATCTAACAACCCATAGGTACG